>DNMS01000318.1 GCA_003488105.1 Rhodospirillaceae bacterium | reverse complement strand
ATCATTGTTTTGCTGCCCCTGCTGCGCGACCTGGCGGTGGCGATGCTGCAAACGGGGGAGCGGGCGCGCCTGGCCGTCGCCCGCACGGAAGGCCCCGACGGCGGGGCGCTCGATCTGGTGGTCGAACGGGACCGTGAGCCCGATCTGGCGGCGCGCGCCGCCCTGGCCGATTTCGCGCGGCGGTCGAACGCGGCGCGGATTTCCTGGCGCGACGGAGCGGGGATCGTCGAGCCGGTCGCGCATATCACGCCGGTCGCCGCCGAATTCGGCCCCGCCGTGGTGGAACTGCCGCCGGGCGGTTTCATGCAGCCGACGACGGCCGGCGAGGAAATCCTGCGCAATGCGATTCTGGCCGGGGCCGAAGGGGCGACGCGCATCGCCGAACTTTATGCCGGCGCCGGCACCTTCACCTTCGTTCTTGCGAAGATGTGTCGGGTCCATGCGGTCGATGGTGACGCCGCGCTGATGCGCGCGCTCAGCACCGGCGCGGGCCGGTCCGGCCTGGGCGGACGGGTGACCACGGAAACGCGGGACCTGGCGGCGCGGCCGCTGCTGCCCGGTGAACTGAAGGATATCGATACGGTGATCCTGGACCCGCCGCGGGCGGGGGCGTTGCGCCAGGTCGAACAGATCGTCCTGGCACCCACCGTGCGCCGCGTGGTCATGGTGTCCTGCAATCCGCAGACCTTCGCGCGGGATGTCCGGGTGCTGGTTGACGGCGGGTTCGACCCGGGGCCGGTTCTGCCCGTGGATCAATTCCCCTATTCCCACCACCTGGAATGCGTGGCGGTGCTGACGCGCGGCGGCTGATGCCCCCGGTTCCTACATGCCGACGGCGCGCATGTAGATGGTCAGGACTTCTTCCATTTCGTTACGGTCGCTTTCATCCATTTTGCGCAGGCGGATGAGCTGACGTATCACCTTGACGTCGAATCCGGCGGACTTGGCTTCGGAATAGACTTCCTTGATGTCTTCCGCGAGGGCTTTCTTTTCCTCTTCCAGACGTTCGATCCGGTCGATAAGGGCTTTCAGGCGCTCGCTGGCGGCGCCGCCGATTTCGCTTTCGCTCATGCTTGGGTGTCCTTGGGCTGTCCTTGGGATTTGGGAATCATGGAATGTGCGCGCACCATAAGTACCCGGCTCTGTCCGGGCAAGCGGTTGAAAAGCGGGGATAACGGGGTGACGCTTTTTTAACACCAGATATGTTCAGATTTGCCTTTATGCATGTATGATTAGGGCAACATCCTAGTAAGGGGTCAAAAAAAGTGGCGGTTTATAAATTCGACCGCGTATCCGTGATGGTGTGCGAGGACAATGCCTTTGTCCGGCGCACGCTTGAGGATGTGCTGCGGCAATTCGGTTTCGAGCGCATCACGCTCCTGAAAAACGGTCAGGAAGCCATCGAAAGCCTGAAGTTGCTGAAACAGGCGAAAAACCCTGGACCGGACCTGATCATCGCCGACCTGGTGATGGCGCCGATCAATGGGTTGCTGTTGTGCCGCTGGTGCCGCTCGGCCAAGGAAACGCCGAACCGCATGGTGCCTTTCATCATGCTGTCGGGGGCGGCCGATCAGGATTACGTGGGCTCGGCCCGCGACCTGGGGGCGACGGAATTCCTCGCCAAGCCGTTTTCCGGCGAAACCATCTACAAGAAACTTCTGGAAGTCATCGACTTTCCGCGCCAGTTCGTGATGACCCAGAACTATTTCGGGCCCGACCGCCGGCGCAAGAAGGAACCGCTCGAAAACGACCGCCGGGAAAAGACCGAAGAGGATTGCACGGTGGTCTATTCAGCGGAAAAGATGACCAAGCCGAAAACCGATAGCGACGTCTTCCTGTTTAAGCCGACTAATTATCTGAGGGAGAAATGCGCCGGCGGCAAGCTCAACCCGCTTGAGCGGGGCGAGATGCCGACAGCCCTCATCGAAGAGGCGGAAAAGAAGCTGGAGCGCGCGACCCTCGATTTCACCAAATGGGCGCAGGATTACCTGGGCCGTCTGTCGGACCTGTGCACTCAGGCGTTGCTGGAACCGGGCCGACGGACCCAGCAGTTCGTGGAAATCAACCAGGTCGCGCTGGAACTGCGCGGCCAGGGCGGCACCTTTGGCTATCCGCTGATTTCGATCTTCGGCAAGATGCTGTTCGATTCGACCCGTGACGGCTGCCGCGAGGACGATGCCCAGGTGGAAATCGTCAAGGCCCATGTCGATGCCATGCGGGCGGTGCTGCGCGAAAAGATCGCGGGCGACGGCGGTGCGATCGGCAAGGAATTGATCAAGGCCCTGCGCGAAGGCATCGAAAAGCAGGAAAAGGCCCGCAAGGCGGCTATCGAGGAAATGAAGCAGCAGGCCGGCGGCTGACGCCCGGGCCGCCGCCCGTTACTGCGGATCGCCGGTCTGAATGCCGGTTTCCGCCAGATGGCGGATGGCGTCCTGCACCGCCGTTTCCGTAATCCGGGACAGGGCGTCTTCAGCGCCGACCCATTCGCGCTTGCGGAAGTGCTTCTCGTCCCAGTTATCAAGCTGTTCGGTGACGTAGAAGGGAAAGATCTCGACCCGGTAGATTCTCCCGAATTTGGAATAGAAATATTCGCCCAGGGGCTGATCGCTCGTTTTCCCCAAAAGCCCCGCTTCCTCAAGCGCTTCCTTGGCCACCGAGGCCGCCGAGGTCATGTTCGGTTCGACCGTGCCTTTGGGCACGATCCAACGCCCCGTGTTGCGCGACGTGATGAGGGCGAATTCGATCCAGGTTTCGATCGTCCGGTAGGGAATGACGCAGGATTGTTCGACGGGGCGGGGCGTCAGCATGGGTCAGGATTCCAGCACTTGAGTGGTCTCGGCCATCAGGCGGTCGACCACGGCGGCCAGGGCCGCGTCAGGGGTTGCGCCGGCGGCGATGGCTTCGGCACGGGCGGCAAGCTGGCGATGCGCGCCGGTGCCGCGCGCCCGGATGGTTTTCAGATGGGTGATCTGGGCGGTGCAGCCCAGGACGTCCGCATCTTCGGCGATCAGGCCCGTGATCTCGTCGAGCAGCAGACCGAAGGGAACGACTTCGCCCTTGCCGAAATCGACCAGGCCTTCGTCCAGTCCGTAACGCTGGGCGCGCCAGCGGTTTTCCTCCAACAGCATGGGCGAATAGATCCGCCAGCGCTGATTCTGCAGCTTCAGGCGGTAGAGCATGCGAAGGATGCAGGTGAACAAGGCCGCGATGGCCAAGGCATCCTCCATCAGGGGGCAGACGTCGGTGATGCGCATTTCCAGGGTCGGGAAGCGGGCGCTTGGCCGCACGTCCCACCACAACTTGGTCGCGTCCTCGATCAGGCCGGCGTCGACCAAAACCTGGACGTGACGCTGATATTCGCTGAACGACTGGAACTGGTTGGGCAGGCCCGTGCGCGGCAATTCGTCGAATATGCTGAGCCGGTAGGACTTGAGCCCCGTATCCTGCCCCCGCCAGAACGGTGACGAAGTCGACAGTGCCAACAGATGCGGCAGGAAGTAGCTGATCTGATTCAGAAGGTCGATGCGCAGTTCGTCGTCATCGCCCAGGCCCACATGGACATGCATACCGCAGATCATCAGCCGCTGCGCCGGGGCCTGGATATCGCGGGCGATCTCGTTGTAGCGCGCGCGGTCCGTATGGTGCTGGGCTTCCCATAACGAGAACGGATGGGTCGAGGCCGCGATCGGCGCCAAGCCATAACCGCCCGCGACCTCGGCGACGGTCGTGCGCAGTTCCGCCAATTCCGCCCGCGCCTGGGCGATATCGGTGCAGACGCGGGTGTTGACCTCGATTTGGGACGACAGGAATTCGTGGGCGACGCGGCCCTTCAGGCGTTGTTCACATTCCTCGAACAGGCTTTCGGGGGCTTTGTCCGTGACGGCCCGCGTTTCCTTATCGACGAGAAGGTATTCCTCCTCGATCCCCAGGGTGAAGGGTGGGGCGTCGTGCACCACCTTAGGCGTACTCCACCTTGAACAGGCTGTCGTCGCGCAGGATGTCGGCCATGACGTCTGTGAGAATATCGGCCCAGCGTTGGACGCCGGCGTCGTCGGCGACCTGGTCCTGGTTGATCTCGAGGACGCAGTTGGCGAGGCCGCAGGCCCCGGCGTGGGCGTCGATGGTATAGGCCACGTCCTTGCCCGAATAGGGCAGGTTGTCGCCGACATCCAGGCCGCGATCATGCAGGGCCTTGATCAACGGCCGGGCAAGGCGCTGATCGTGGTTCCACAGCACGCCGACGTCCCAAGGCCGGGGGCTGCCGCCGAAGCGGGGCGAAAAACTGTGCACGGCAAACAGCACCGGCGGCCGGTGATGCAGCCAGACATCGGTCATCGTGCGCCGCAGCAGTTGGTGATAGGGCTCGAACAGGGCATCCAGGCGGGCCGTCACCTGGGCCGGGGTCAACGCCTGGTTGGCGGGAATCAGGGTTTCGTCCGAAACCTCGGGCATGCTGGTGGGATGGCCCGGCGGGCGGTTGAGATCAACCACCAAGCGCGAATAGCCAGCCAGAACGGCGGTCGAGTCCAGGGTTTCGGCCAGCAGGCGGGTCACGCCTTCGGCGCCGATGTCATAGGCGATGTGGCGGTCGAAATGTTCCGGGTTAAGGCCCAGGTCGCCCAGCGCGCGGGGTACCCGCCGGCTGGCATGGTCGCAGGCCAGGACCAGGGCGCCGCCGGCACCGGAATTGATCCGTTCCGCGGCGGGGGCTTCGTCGGCGGCCAGCAGGGGTTGGCCCGCATCGATGGGGTGAGG
>DNMS01000107.1:9978-10435 GCA_003488105.1 Rhodospirillaceae bacterium | reverse complement strand
TGGCGAGGGTCCCGAACTTGAAGTCGAGGGCGAAGTAGAAGGCCGCCGCGCTAAGGGCGGCGATGAACAGCCAGGAAAAGTCTCGCGCCATGTTTATTGCTCCGACGGATATTTCGATCCGGCGTGATTGCACCACATACAAACCCACATCAACAAGGCGGCCGCGCCCAGGGAAAAGCGCGGCCACCCTGTTGACGGGTTCAGATTACTTTTTCTTCTTGAAGACCGGATTGTCGAGAACGCCGGCCCACCACTTCAACTGGTCCTGCATGTAGGCGCCGAACTGTTCCGGGGAATCCGAAATCTCGATCTCGGAGCCGATGCCCTTGAGGCGCTCCAGCACCTTGGCCGACGTTTTGGCCGACTGCATGGCGGCGAACAGCTTGTCGACGGCTTCCTTGGGCGTGCCGGCGGGGGCCAGCAGGCCGAACCAGGATCCCATCTCCATGCCCGTCTT
>DNMS01000107.1:9289-9876 GCA_003488105.1 Rhodospirillaceae bacterium | reverse complement strand
AAGTCATGCCGGCTTCGGCCGTGGTCGGAACGTCCGGCAGCAGGGCCGAACGCTTGGCGGCACCCAGGGCCAGGGGGCGCAGGGCGCCCGACTGCACATGCGGCAGGATCTTCGGGATGTTGTTCATGTAGACCTGGATGCGGCCCGCGACGGCGTCGTTGAGGGCCGGCCCGGCACCCTTGTAGGGCACATGGGTCAGCTTAGATCCGGTCTTCTGGTTGTACAGTTCGCCCGCGACATGGGCCAGGGTGCCGATCCCGCCCGAGGCGAAATTGTACTGTTCCTTGCCCGAAGAGGTCAGGGCGATCAGTTCTTTCAGGGTTTTGGCGGGGACCGAGGGATGCACGACCATCAGAAGCGATGACACGACGCCCGCGCTGATCGGCTGGAAGTCCTTGATCGGGTCGTACTTGATCTTGCGCAGGTTGGGGTTGATGGAGTGGGACCCGGCGGTGGCAAACAGCAGGGTATAGCCGTCCGGCTTCGCCCCCGCGACCAGGGCCGCACCGATGGTGCCGCCGCCGCCGCCGCGGTTTTCGACGACGACCGCACCCCCCAGGGCTTCCTGAAGATCGTCGTCCCTTACA
>DNMS01000107.1:5608-9089 GCA_003488105.1 Rhodospirillaceae bacterium | reverse complement strand
GCTTCCTGAAGATGGTCCGCGAAGATGCGGGCGATGACGTCCGTGTTGCCGCCGGCCTTGTAAGGGACGACGATCTTCACGGCCTGTTCGGGGAAGCCGGCCTGGGCCGCCGGGATGGCGGCAAGGGCGACGGCGGATGCGATGAAGGCGGTTCGGGCGTGTTTAAGGAAATTCATAAGCATTGTAATCCTCCCAATTTTGACAAGAACGAAGCACGGCGGGCCGCCGGTCCCTATTTCAAATTCTCTATACGCCGGTCGAATTTGTTTATATTGGGCGGATTCCCGGGCGTTAAGGCAGGGGCCGCGGGCTTCAAGGGTGAACGCGTGCAGAACCGGACCGAAAAGAACTTTTCCCTCAGCCATTTGGCCACGTTCACGTCCGTGCTGGCCCATGGCCGGATCGCGGCGGCGGGCGAACACCTGCGCCGCAGCCCTTCCGCCGTGTCTCGGTCCTTGGGCATTCTGGAGGAAAAATTCGGCCGGCCGCTGCTGACCCGCGCCCAGGACGGCATGTCGCCGACGCCTGTGGGCGGCCTGGTCGCCGAACGTTGCGGGATCATTCAGGCGGAATTAAACGATCTCCGTGACATGCTGGCATCTGGTCATGACGTGGGCGTGCATGAAAACGCGTCCCTGTTCCACATGCATGTCGACATGTCGCGCCTCCGCGCCCTGGTCGCCGTGCACGATTTCGGTTCCGTCAAGCGCGCCTGCCAGGTCCTCGGCGTGTCGCAGCCGGCGATCTCGACCTCCATCCGCCATCTCGAGGACGACCTGGGCGTGGCCCTGTTCTCGCGCACGCCCACGGGGATGATCGTGACGCCGGCGGGGGTGTCCAGCACCCTGTGCTTCAAGCGTGTGCTGTCGGAACTGCGCAAGATGGCGGACGATGTCGAATCCTTCGAAGGCGAATCCTCCGGTTCGGTCTGCGTCGGTGGCCTGGCCTATTCGCGGAACGCGCTGTTGCCCGAAGCCATCACGCGGGTGCTGGCCCAGCATCCGCAGATCCTGGTGCGCACGGTCGAAGGTCCCATCGACTCGCTGATCGCCGGGATGCACGCGGGGGAAATCGACGTGCTGATCTGCGCCGAGCCGAACAAGGCGCTGCTGGAAAGCGTGGCGGTCGAGCCCATCGTGCGCGACCCCATGGGCCTGTTCGTGGCGGCGGACCACCCCCTGGCCGGGCGCAAGGCGGTGTCGGCGGAAGACCTGCGGCGCTATCCGTTCATCCTGCCGCCGCTGGGTAGCGTCACTCGGGCCCTGCTGGATCAGGTCTTCGTCAAAACCACGGGGCGCCCGCCCGAGGGCGCGGTGGAGACCAGCTCCAACGCCGTGATCCGCTACCTTTTGCTCAATTCGGAGCAGATTTCCTTCCGCTCCAGGATCGAATTCAACGCGGAGGAACTGGCGGGCCGGATCGTGCCGCTCGACCTGGGCTTTGCCTTGCCGGAGCGTACGATCTGTCTGCTGCAGCGCTGCGGCGTGCGCCAGACCGCCGCCGTTAACGACTTCATGGGCGTCGTCCGCGAGGTCGCTGGCGCGGGCAGGGGGCGGTGAGCCTTATTCCCCGGTGAAGCCCGGTTTGCGCTTTTCCGTGAAGGCGGTGACGCCCTCGTAGAAGTCGGCGGTCCGCGTGTTGCGGATGAAGGCGGCTTTTTCCGCATCCAGCTGTTCAGTCAGGCTGTTGTGGAACGAGGCGTTGAGCAGTGCCTTGGCCTCGGCGTTGGCGTGACCGGCGGCTTTGGCCAGTCGGGCGGCGAGCTTGTCCGTCTCGGCTTCCAGGTCGGCCGCCGGCACGATCCGGTTGACCATGCCCCAGTCAAGCGCGTCCTGGGCCGTAAACCGGTCGCCCAGCAATGCGATCTCCATGGCCTTCTTCAGGCCCACGGTGCGCGGCAGGGCATAGGTCGACCCACCATCCGGGCTGGTCCCGATGTGACAGTAGGCCAGGGTGAAGAACGCGTCATCGGCGGCCAGGACCAGATCGCAGGCCAGCATCAGGCTGACTCCCGCACCCGCGGCGGCCCCCCGGACCGAGGCGATGATCGGTTGCGGCATGGCGCGCATGTTTCCGATGGTCGCATGGACGCGCGACAGGCGGGCGTCGAACTGTTCGGCCGTCTTGTCGCGGTCCGGCTCCTCGTCCAGCATGGTCTTGAAGGCCTTCACATCGCCCCCGGCCATGAAGTGGTCGCCCTGGCCCTGCATGATCACGACGCGCACGTCCTTGCTTTCGCGCAGCTGGCCGGTGATCTCCTTCAGGGCCGTCATCACGTCGATGGTGATGGCGTTCAGGGCCTGGGGCCGGTTGAAGGTGATGCGGCAGATGCCGTCTTTGACGTCGGCAAGGACCGTTTCATTGGGCGAGGTGATCATGGGGGATTCTCCCTGGTTTTTCGTTGTTTAAAGGTCGTGCCGGTATACGACAAATCCGGACTTGCCGGCGACCTTGTCATACAGCGTCATGGCCGTGGCGTTGGTTTCGTGGGTCTGCCAGTAGACGCGGGGCGACCCGGCGGCGCGGGCGCGCTCGTACACGGCCTCGATCAACGCCCGTCCGACGCCTTGGCCCCGCAGGTCCGCGTCGGTGAACAGGTCCTGCAGATAGCAGGTCGGCCCGCGCATCACCGTGTTGCGGTGATAGATGTAATGGACCAGGCCGACCAGCCGGCCACCGTGTTCGGCGACTAGGCAATGCATGGGCTCGTAGGCATCGAAGAAGCGATCCCAGGTCAGGCGGGTGATCTCGGGCGGGACGGCGGTCGGGCCCTTGCGTTCATAGAACGCGTTGTAGCCGGCCCAAAGGTGGGACCAGGCATCGAAATCTTCGCGCGTCGGTGCGCGGACGGTGACGTCTTGGGGCATGGCGGGAATCCAAGCGGCTTGCGGTTGCGGGGCGTCTGTGGCGAGATTAGCCCAGGCATCGTCGCCCGACAAATCCATGAAACGAGGAAACCGCCATGGCAGCCCCCGATGTAAAGGTGATCTTTTTTGACGTGTTCGGCACGGTCGTCGATTGGCGGTCCAGCCTGTTGCGCCTGTTGGCGGAGTACGGCGCGCGCGAAGGGATCGACGCCGACTGGCCCGGATTCCTCGCGGCCTGGAAGGCCGGATACCGCCCGGCCATGGATGCCGTGATCTCGGGGGAACGGCCCTATTTCAACCTGGATGAAATGTACCTGGAACGCATGAATCAGGTGGTCGGTGAGTTCGGCCTGGAGGGGCTCACGGAGGCGCAGAAGCAGGAAATTTTGCATCTGTGGCTCAAGATCGATCCCTGGCCCGACGCGGTCGAGGGGCTGACCCGGCTGGCCAAGAAATACACCCTGGTGACCTTGTCCAACGGGTCCTTCGCCTGGCTGACGGCCATCGCCAAGCACGGCGGCCTGCCGTTCGACGCGATCCTGACGGCGGAAAACGCCCAGGTCTACAAGCCGCACCCGCGCGCCTATCTGACGGCGATTGAATTGATGGGCATG
>DNMS01000107.1:697-5465 GCA_003488105.1 Rhodospirillaceae bacterium | reverse complement strand
CCCAGGTCTACAAGCCGCATCCCCGCGCCTATCTGACGGCCATTGAACTGATGGGCATGAAGGCGACGCCGGAGCAGTGCATGCTGACGGCCTGCCACAACTATGACCTGGCGGCCGCGCGCAGCCACGGCATGAAGACGGCCTTCCTGCCCAGGAAGGAATACGGCCCCGATCAGGAGGCCGATCAGGCGGCGGAAAGTGATTGGGAGGTCGTCACCAAGGACCTCGTCGGCGTTGCCGAGGCAATGGGTTGCTAGACTCCCTGGGGGCAGGGGCCGGTTGACGCAAGTCAAAGCCGCCGGCGGAACAATCGGAGATACTGGGCTTCATCGCGTCACGCCTGAAGGAGGCCCTCCCATGACCAATGAAGCTGCAACGGAATTTTCTCGAGAAGCCGTCGGCGTATTTGAAACCGCCGACTCGCTGCAGGCCGCGATCGATGAATTGCTGAGTTCCGGATTCAACCGGGCGGAGATCAGTCTTCTCGCGGGCGAAGAGGCCGTTCAGGAAAAGCTGGGGCATATCTACGAAAACGCCGCTGCCGCCGAGGATGACCTCGATGCGCCCCGGGCAGCCTATGTTTCGCCGGAAAGCGTCGGCGATGCGGAAGGCGGCGTGATCGGCATCTTGACCTACATCCCAGCGACCCTGGCGGCAGGCGCGATCGTCGCCTCGGGGGGCACGATCGCCGCCGCCGCTGCCGCGACGGCAATCGCGGGCGGCGCCGGTGCGATGATCGGTGTCCTTCTTGCGGCAGGCATCGGTGAAAGCCACGCCAAGTTTCTGCGCGATCAGATGGAACGCGGCGGCCTGCTGCTATGGGTATTGACCACGACCGAGGAAAAGGAAGCCCGGGCGGTGGAAATCCTCAGCAAGCATTCCGCACATGACGTCCATATTCACGGCATCAGGCAACGCTAACGTCGTGCACGCGGCTTACTTGCCGTATTCGGGAACCACGGTCCGCGCGACCGAGGCATCCAGCGCCTCATAATCGTAATAAGCCAGCGTGTCGTACTGTTCGGCGCGGCTCATCACCTTGTCCATGAAGCCTTCGGTGCCGTCGTGGTCGCGCATATGGCCGTACAGGTCCTGGAACAGCTTGGCCGCCGCGCGGATCGAGGTCGCCGGCCAGATCACGATGTCGAAGCCCATGTCCTGGAACTGCTGACCCGTGAAGAAGGGGGTGCGGCCGTATTCGGTCATGTTGGCCATCTTCTTGCCCGGCACCTTCTTGGCGAATTCCAAATGATCCTCTGCCGAGGGCAGGCCGTCGGGGAAGGTCACGTCGGCGCCGGCTTCGCGGTACAGATTGGCGCGCTTGATGGCAGCATCCAGTCCCTCGACCCCGGCGGCGTCCGTGCGCGCGATGATGACCAGATGCGACGAGGCTGCCTTGGCGGCGGCGATCTTGGCGGCGGCTTCTTGCGGTTCGACCAGGCGCTTGTCGTTCAGATGGCCGCATTTTTTGGGCAGAAGCTGGTCTTCGATATGCACAGCACCTGCGCCGGACAGCTCCAGTTCCTTGACCACGCGCATGGCGTTCAGCACGCCGCCGTAGCCGGTGTCGCCGTCGACGATCAGCGGCAGATCCGTGGTCCGCGACACGCTGCGCACGACGTTGCACATTTCGTCCAGGGTCATGATGCCCAGGTCGGGCAGGCCGAGGGACGCCGTGACGGCGCCGCCGGAGATATACAGCGTTTCAAACCCCGCCTGCTTGGCGATCATGCCGGCGAAGGCGTTGTGCGCGCCGGGCACGCGCAGGATTTCGTCGCGGTCCAAAAGCTCGCGCAGCCGTTCACCCGCAGGGCGTTTGTCGCGTCCGTTGCCTTCAAGCCAGGTCATGGGGATATCCTCCGTCAAATGTGGGCGTCGTTTGTGGCTCATCTGCGCAAACTGTATACAATTTCACGCTGTCATTGGAGCACACTTAACGGTTATTTTGCCGCCGACGCAACGGTGCTTGCGTGCTAGACAGTCGAATATCGACAATCTGACCCTGATACACGCCGCGCAGGAAAGTAGCCCCACTCACCTTTTGAGACGAAATGTTGACCGCCATGACCGACACGATCCTGACCCCCGTTACCGAAAAATCCGCCTGGACTGCCGCCGAGCTGGCCGGCGATCCCAACTGGACCCGGCGCCTGAACGCCGAGGAGTTGAGTGCGCTCGAAACTGTGACCGCCGATCTGGCGGCCCGAGGACTGGGGGCGCAGCAGTTCGGCCCCGAGGATATCGACGCCCCGGAATTGGCGGCATTGGCTGGTTGGGCGGTCGGGGAACTGGAAAACGGGCGCGGCTGCGTGCTGATCAAGGGGCTGGAGATCGCGCGTTACGACCGCCCCCGGATCGAGGCCATGTATTGGGCGCTCACGGTTCTGATGGGCCAACCCATGCACCACAATCCGGGCGGTGACGTGATCGGCGAGGTCACGGATAAGGGCCTCGACTACAACGATCCCTTGATCCGCGGCTACAAGACGCGTCAGAAACTGTATTTCCATTGCGACGGCCTGGATCTGGTCAGCCTGCTTTGCCTGCAACCCTCCATGTCCGGCGGGGAAAGCCAGATCGCGTCAAGCATGGCGGTATACAATGAAATTTTGATGAGCCGCCCGGAATACCTGCCGGTGCTGTACGAAGGTTTTCACTTCAACCTGCGGGGCGAGGGCGAGGCCGGGGAAACCCATCCTGTCACCCGCCACAAGGTGCCCGTCTACAGCTGGTGCGACGGGCGGCTGAGTTGCCGTTACCTGCGCAAGGCGATCATCGAGGGCCAGGAATTCATCGGCGAGCCGATTTCCGACCTTGCCCGAGAGGCGCTCGATTACATGCAGGAACTCTGCGTCAGCGACCGGTTCCGCTACGACATGACGTTCGAGACGGGCGACATTCAGATTCTCAACAATTATGTGACCCTGCATTCCCGTGCCGCCTTCGAGGACTGGCCCGACGGCACGCGCAAACGCAACCTGCTGCGCATCTGGTTCAACGCGCACGACGGGCGCAAGCTCGATCCCAAGTTTGCCGATCACTACAACATGGGCCCCCGCATGCCCATGCGTCTGAAGGGCGCGCGCGCGGCCTGAACGGCCAATTGAATTACTGAAAAGTCTGTCGTGAAAAGAAACGGGAAGGGATCAGCCCTTCTTGCCGGCCGCCTTGCGCTTGGCGGCGGGGATCGGCGACGCCTTGGTCACCCGGTTCCGCCCGCCGTGCTTGGAATGGTAAAGCGCGGCGTCGGCACGGCCCAGCGTGCCTTCGATGGTCTGATCTGCGTCTTCCGCCTCGGCTATGCCGATGGATACGGTGACGTCGATTGGGCCGGCGATGGTATCGAACGGCGCATCGGCGATGACGGCGCGCAAGCGTTCGGCCACGGTCATGGTGGCCTCGGCATCGGCACCGGGCAGCAGAATGGCGAATTCCTCGCCACCCAGGCGGCCCAAGGTGTCGAACGGCCGGCGGCCATGCTGCCAGCGCCGGACGGCTTCCTTCAGCACGTCGTCGCCGGCTTGGTGGCCGTGGGTATCATTGACCAATTTGAAATGGTCCAGGTCCAAAAGGACCACGGAAAACGGCACCCGGTGCCGGCGCAAGCGATGGACTTCCAGTTCCGCCCGCTCCATGAAATGGCGGCGGTTCTTGGCACCGGTCAGGTCGTCGGTCGTGGCGAGGTTCAGCAGTTCCTGTTCGCGCAGGACGTCTTCGGTCACGTTGCGCTGGATGGCGGCGATATGGGTGATTTCCCCATCGCTGCCGAACAGCGGCATGATGTTCACATCGACCCAATAGCTTGTGCCGTCCTTGGCGTATTGCTGCAGGCGGGTGCGCATGTGGCGCCCGGCCTTGACCGCGTCCTCGACCTTCGCGCGGGCTTCCGGGTCCGTATCGGGACCATCAAGGAACCAGGGGGCTTTGCCGATCGCTTCCTTGTCCGAATAACCGGACAGGCGGCAGAAGGCCGCATTCACGTACGTGATCTTCGGTTTGCTCGATTTGCCTTTGGCAGCCTTGGCAACGATGACTGCATCGTTCGCCTTGGCGACGATATCGGAAAAGGAAAATCCTGTGTCGATCGGCATGGGAGTTCTCAGCCTAGCCCCAATGGGGTGATTATTGGTCTTTTGGCACCGTTGCCGGGCGCAATATGTGCATCAACCATAGCATAAACGCCAGAGCTTATGTGAACCTGACGCAGGCTCGTGTGATTTTAAGGACTTGCCGCCCGACCCCTGGTCGGGCCATATCCTGGCCCTAACACTGCCGGTATCACCGGACATCAAGAAACGAAGGGAAACGAAACATGACCCGCATCGCCATCCTGGACGACTACCAGAACGTGGCCCTGGAGCTTGCCGATTGGGCCAGCCTGGGCCCCAACGTGGAGGTCGTCTCCTTCAATGAATTCCTGCAGACCGACGAAGACCGTGTCTCCAAGGCCCTGGCGGGTTTCGACTTCGTCGTCGGCATGCGCGAGCGCACCCGCTTTCCGGCGTCGCAGCTGGAAAAGCTGCCGGACCTGAAGATGATGGTGACCACGGGCATGCGTAACCTAGCCTGGGACATGAAAAAGGCGCGTGCCATGGGCATCACCGTCTGCGGCACGGCGATTCTGCCCTATCCGGCGTTCGAACAGACCTGGGCCCTGATTTTCGCCGTGACCAAGGAAATTCCCAAGGAAGACCGCTGCATGAAGGCCGGCGGCTGGCAGGAGAGCTTCCCGGTGGGGCTCCGCGGCAAGACGCTCGGCGTCATCGGC
>DNMS01000107.1:0-438 GCA_003488105.1 Rhodospirillaceae bacterium | reverse complement strand
AGCGGCTTGGGCAAACTGGGCGCACAATCGGCGGCACTCGGCACGGCACTCGGCATGAAGGTCGTCGCCTGGTCGGAAAACCTGACCGACGAACGGGCGGCCGAATGCAATGCGACCCGCGTTTCCAAGGAAGACCTGTTCAAGCAATCCGACGTGGTGACCATCCATGTCCTGCTGTCGGAGCGGACCACGGGTCTTGTCGGCGCGGATGAACTGGCGCTGATGAAGCCCTCTGCCTACATCGTCAACACCTCGCGCGGGCCGATCATTGACGAGACGGCATTGATTGCGGCGCTCAAGGCGAACAAGATCAAAGGTGCGGGTATCGACGTTTATGATGTCGAGCCACTGCCCACCGACCATGCCTTGCGTAAGCTCGACAACGCCGTGCTGACCGGGCACACGGGCTACGTGATCCGGGAAAATTACGAAGTGATG
>DNMS01000106.1 GCA_003488105.1 Rhodospirillaceae bacterium | reverse complement strand
CGCCGTCGGTGGTGACGAAACCATGGTCGCCCCCTTGCTTGAAGATTACATCCGCAATGCACGCCGACTGGTCGATGACATGCTGGATGCTTTCGAAGACATGGATTTCGTCCGTGCCCGCGAAGCCGCGCACGCGGCGAAGGGCACGTCACGCCTTGCCGGGGCGGTGCGCTTCGCCAATTTGTGCGAACAGATCGAACTGTTCCTATGTGCCGGCGACACTTCCCGTGCTGCGGAATATTCACGGCGCATCGAACCCGAACTTGCCGTCGTCTCCCAGGCGGTCGCCGGGCATGACCGTCGTTCCATTTCCTGATCCATCGCTCTCTGGTTTGCGGATTTTTGATTCAGGACATCGCCAATCGCCGTTCCGCAGAACGAAACGCCATTGCCACAACCGGCAGCCGTGTTACCATTAAAGAGAGTGCAAATTTCATACCCGTTTCATATGGCCGCACCGGCGCGGACACGCTCTGCAACAGAGACGTAACCGCGGCAAAGACATACGGAGGCATAAGGTCTTGAGCGACACAGCTTTCGCCGACATGACCGCGTTGATCATCGACGATCAGGAGTTCGTGGTGAACATCGTCCGCAAGATGATGGAACAGATCGGCTTTGGTCAGATCGAAACCGCCGCCGACGGCCAGGCCGGACTGCATGCGATGACCGGCGTTCGGCCTCATGTCGTGCTCTGCGACATCGAAATGCGGCCCATGGACGGCCTGACGTTCCTCAAGGAACTGCGTGACAGCACGGACAGAACCATCCGCGACACGCCGGTGATCTTCCTGACCAGCCATGGCCGCCACGAACTGGTGGCCCAGGCCCGGGCCCTCGGTGCCGACGGCTTCGTGACCAAGCCCGCCACGGTCAACCTGCTGCGCGAACGGATCGAACAGTCAATCCAAAGCCGCGCAGCCTGACGCCGCGCTCAGGGCCACAGCCACGTCCACATGCTCAGCCTTACGTCCGCGCCACCATGTGGCCCGGCGACACCTCGTCAAAGACAACCCGTTCCGGGCTGTAGCCCATCGGCTTGATAGGGCTGGGAACCTCATCGACCATCAGCTTGCGTTCCTTGCGGCGCAATCTGGGATCGGCCACCGGCACGGCAGACAGCAGCTTTTTCGTATAGGGATGCCGGGGGTCCTCAAAAATGTCCTCCCGGCTGCCGATTTCGACGACCTGCCCCAGATACATGACGGCGACCCGATGGCTGATCCGTTCCACCACCGCCATGTCATGGCTGATGAACAGATAGGACAAGCCCAGCTCGCTCTGCAAATCCATCAGCAGGTTGATGACCTGGGCCTTGATGGTGACATCCAAGGCCGACACGGCCTCGTCACAGATGATCAGCTTGGGGTCCATGGCCAATGCCCGGGCAATGGATATGCGCTGGCGCTGGCCGCCGGAAAATTCGTGGGGATAGCGTGACGCGAAGTCGGCGGGCAGGTTGACCTTGCGCAACGGGTCGGCGACCCGCGCGTCGATACCGGACCGCGGCACGAGATTATGAACGCTGAGCGGTTCGGCCAGGATGTCGCGCACGGACATGCGCGGGTTGAGCGACGCATAAGGATCCTGAAAGATCATCTGGACCTTGGTATAGAAATCCCGCCGGTCGCCGCCTCGGTGCGACGCCATGGACCGCCCCTGAAAGACGACGTCGCCCGAGGTCGCCGTTTCCAAACCGATGATGGTGCGGCCCGTGGTGGTCTTGCCGCATCCGCTTTCACCGACGATGCTCAGGGTCTCCCCTGCCCTGACCTTGAAGGACACGCCCTCGACCGCATGGACGCGGGCAATCGGCCGCCGCACGAGGCCTTCCTTGATGTCGAAATAGGTCGTCAGGTTATCCACTTCCAAAAGGAAGTCGGGGTTTGAAATCTCGTTCATGCTGTCTGCACCCAATCGCTTTTTGGTTTCTTGAAACGGGGCCGGGGTCAGCCGGCGATGGCGGGGAATTTTTCCGGCGCAGGTTTGCCGGTCATGCTGCCGATGCGGGGCACCGCATTAATCAGCTTGCGCGTATAGGGGTGCTGGGGGGCGTGGAAGATCTGGTCCACCGGGCCCTGTTCGACCACCTGGCCCTGGTACATGACGACCACCCGGTCGGCCATTTCCGCGATCACCGCCATATCATGGGTGATGAACATGACAGACATGCCGAACTCTTCCTGGATGTCCTTGATGAGGTCCAGGATCTGCGCCTGGATCGTCACGTCGAGGGCCGTCGTCGGCTCGTCGGCGATCAACAACGCCGGCTCGCAGGCCAGGGCCATGGCGATCATCACGCGCTGGCGCATGCCGCCGGAAAGATGGTGCGGGTACTGCGCCAACTTGCCCAGGGGATCGGGAATGCGCACCCGGGTGAGAAGACGGATGATCTTTTCTTCGGCTTCGGCCGGATTCAGGTTCTGGTGCTGGAACAAGGGTTCCGTCAACTGCGTGCGCAGGCTGAGCACCGGATTTAAGCAGGTCATGGGCTCCTGGAAGATCATTGATATTTCCTTGCCGCGGATGCCCTGCACTACGGCGCTTTCAGCCTTGGCCAGATCGATGCGACCGCGGTCACGGCTGTTGAAATGGATACGGCCCTTGGGCACGTAGGCGCCGATCATCTCGTTCAGGCGCAACAGCGACATGGCGGTGACCGATTTGCCCGACCCGGACTCACCAACCACGCCCACGGTCTCGCCGGGCATGATGGCGTAGGAAACACCGCGCACGGCCTCCACGGGCTTCCCGCTTGTGGGGAAGGTCACATGCAGGTCGTCGAATTCAACCAATGGCGTGTCGGCCATGTCTTGCCTCTTTTTCAGTATGGGGTGGAGGAGGGAGTGGTCAGTGCAGGGTCCGGTTCGACCACCTGGCGGTCCACAGAACCCCCGGGGGCGCCAGGCGCGTGCCGGTTGGGATGATTGAACCGGGGCTGCCGCGCCGGGACCGCGGCCCCAAAAAATGGGCATGCACCCACTTGCTGGGCTGGAATTCGATGCCCAGGTCGTCAAGCACCTCGGATACTTCGGCCAGCAGCGCACGGCCATGGGCGATCTGGGTATCGGGGAACCACCAGGCCAGTAGTTCGTGGACCGTGCGGTGATTACCCTTGCGCCATTCGGCCAGGGCGTAAATGGCCTGCAGTTCGAACAAGGTCAGGCCATTGTTGGCGATCGGGTTGAAGCGGACGATGAAGGGATCGTTGCGCCACAGGGTATCAAGGAACGCACCGACGGCGTCGGCAAGGGCAGAGGGAACATTTTGGGCCTCGGCCCTTGCCGAGCCGTCCCGGCCCGGCCCTTCGGAACGCGTGCTTTCCGGGGTGCACCCCCGCCACGCCCGGATAGCCAGAAGGACAAGTCCCTCACCGGCGTTCAACAGGTTCCTCTTGGGTGTCAGGTCGGTCATGAGTGCGTCTCCTCAATAACCTAAATAATGAGAATGAGAGTCATTCTCAATACTTTTTATTACACCTACCCAAACTTTATTGCCTGCCTGCCGCTGTCCCCCTATTTCCCTGTGGCGCGAACCAATCCACGGTACAACGCCTGATGACGGCGGCGGAACACCAGGAACTCGGGATGCCACTGCACGCCCATCAGGAAGTCTTCCGCCGGATGTTCAAGCGCCTGTACCACCCGGTGGGCATCCCGTGCCGCCACTCGAAGCCCCCTGCCAAGTCGATTAACCGCCTGATGGTGCAGACTGTTGACCGCGACCCGCCCCCCGCCCATCAGGCGCGCGAGGCGGCTTTCCGGCGCCAGGGTGATCCGCTTTCGTGCCAGGGGCGTGCGCAGACGCGGCAACCCCCGGTAGGCGGCATACATATCCTGGTGCAGCGTCCCGCCCAAATGGATGTTGATCATCTGAGCACCCCGGCACACCCCCAGAACCGGCACATCCGCATGCAGCGCCCAGTCCAATGCCCGCCGCTCCATCCGGTCACGATCCGGGTCGATGCGCAGGTCGAACATCACCTCGCCGCCGTACATCTCGGCCCCGATGTCGTCGCCACCGCCAATCACCACACCGTCGAGCCCGGCCGTATCCGTTCGGCCGCCCACCGACAAACGCACGGGGAATCCTCCGGCACGCCGGACCGCCAACCAATGGGCAAGCCAAGTCAGCTTAGCACCACGGTCGGAGACCGTAACGCCGATGCGGGGCCGGGCTGTCATCCCTGCAGCCAGCCTTGCAGTTCATCCAGCCAGCGTTCAGCGGTCGGACGCCGAAGATTGTCGCGAAGCGCCGTGCCAAGCCGTGCCAGGCGATCCGGGTCGGCGGCCAGTTGCTCGACCCGGACCCATCGGTTCCATTCAACGACGGGGGACCAGGACGGATCGCCCAGGGCGCAATCGGGCAGCCGATAATGAAACGTCGGGCGCGCCTTGATCAGGTTGCTTTCCAGCCGCGTGATGACCGCGTCCTCGTCCAGGTGGCGGAACAAAGGCAGCATGTCTAGTTCGCGGTTTCGCGTGGGATTGTGATCCAGGTAGTCGGCGATCAGCCTGTCCAGATCCGGAGCATATTCCCGGTCCAGCAGCAGCAGGACGTAGTCCCTGGGGAACGGGTCCGCATGCGGCATCAGGCGGCGCGTCAGGTCGGTCGCAACCCGTTCGCGCAGCCAATCGGCCAAAATGACATAGGCCTTGAGGTGGCGCAGGATCGTGCCGGCATCGGTCGCCGGCAATTCCGGGTTCAGATGCAGGCCGAAGGCATATAGCAGGCTGTCGTCCGTACCCTTGGCACCGGCACGGCGCAGAGCATCCGTGACGTCCCCAAGACGGCCCAGGTCGGACCAGGGCATGGGCGGCGTAACAATCTCGACCGGGACGATTCCGGTTACCGCCTTGCCCAGCGCCTCGCGGGCGGCGGCGTCCAATTCCTCGGACAGAAGCGTTTTGTCCGCCCCTTCCTCAGCCGACGCGTCCTTGTGAACGGCCTGGGCATCCAGTTCGATGACGAAATCACCGAACTCGGTTTCCCCGACGATCAGGCGATGGGGGCCTTTCCGGGATATGTCTCCACCGAAATGCGACTGAACCAGGTTCGCGGCGGCGGGTACGTCCAACCCCGCAAACTCGATCTCGACGCCGACGCGGCGGAGGTTTCCGTCTTCCGTCTCCGTCACCGGGGGCTCGACTGGAACCTGATGCCGCCGGGCGGCATTATCGGGGAATATGTCGGGGGGAATATCAGCCATGATGCAACGGCCCTCCGCCGACGCCGGCGGGCGCGACCTCAGACCTTATGGATTGAGATGGGGATCGTCCGCCCGAATTTCAACCCAGGCCTGAGCACTGCCCCCACCGCCCTTCTAAGGAAAGGGTGGACCGGATGCAGCAAATCTGCGAACTGATCGGCCTGCCCATCAGAACCGCAAGGATAACGAAATGCCTCAAACCCTGATCATTGCCAAACAGGACGGCACCACCGACATCACCCTGAACCGGACCGACAAGGCGAACGCCCTGGGTCCCGATCTGGTCGAAGACCTGCTTGCCGCCGTCACGGCCGCCGCGACCGACGGCACACGGCTGATCGTCCTGCGCGGCGAGGGTAAAAGCTTCTGTTCCGGTTTCGACCTGTCGGATCTGGACAGCGTCACGGACGGCGATCTGGTTCACCGCCTGATCCGCATCGAAACCCTGCTGCAGGCCGTTTATCACGCGCCCTTCCCGACCCTGGCGCTGGCTCATGGCCGAGTGTTCGGCGCGGGGGCCGACCTGTTCTGCGCCTGCAGCCGGCGCATCGCCGCGCCCGGCACATCGTTTCGCATGCCCGGGCTGGGCTTCGGCATCGTGCTCGGCACCCGGCGGCTCAAGGTCCGCGTCGGCGAGGACGCGGCCCGCCACATCCAAAATTCCGGCCTGACCTTCGATGCCGCCGAAGCGCTGCGCCTGGGCTTCGCCACGGATATGATCGACACGGCCGACTGGCCCCAAGCCACCGCGGACGTGGGCATCTCAGCACAAATTCTCGCCCCTCAGGCGACGGCCGATCTGTTCCGCGTGACGGCGACCGATACCCGCGACGCCGACATGGCCGATATCGCGCGCACGGCCTCGGTCCCGGGGCTGAAAACCCGCATCCAGGCCTACCGCGAACAGGCCCTGAAGGCCGCCGGCAAGAAATAAGCGTATCGGGGGGGAATGAGGGGCTGTGTCGGATTCAAACAGACAGCCCGCTGGCCGACAGCCCGCTGGTCGGGAGATTTCCGAGGACCGCGCCGCAGAGCAAGACAGAACCTGTATTTCAAGACATTGTGGCCCCCAAACCGTGCAACATGCGGGGGTCTGGACACTGTGAATCCCCTTCGTTTGTCGTATATGATGCGATGCTGATCCGATCTTCCCGGCCACGAGGACCGGACAAGCACGGGAATGGCCGCACCGCCGGCTCGGAGGGGAACCTATGGAGGCAGATTTCGACGCCTTGGACCCGCGTGAGGTCACGCGCCGGCTGCACGCGCTCCGCAATGCCTTTGACCGGGTGCTGCCCGCAGACAATGCCAAGGACTGCCGGGAAAAATACGACCCCAAGGCGTTCGAGGACCTGTACCGTCAGACCGAGGACTGCATCGCGATCCTCGTCAAAGCCGCCCCGTTCGGGCACAAAGACCGCGCTTGGATTGATGCGCAGACTTGCGCCGACGGCCTGTTCAGCGCGTTCAGCGCCGATTTCATTCCGCGCCTAAACCGCGCGATCGAAGAAACCCTGCCGGTGCCCGAAGTCACCGCCGACCGGGCGATGGCGCTCGATCTATCGATCCGCAGTCATTCCCCGATCGCGGCCAAACTGTTTGAACTTCTGGCCACGCGCTGCAGGGATCTGACCGGCCACGGCACGCCGCTGAAATGGCGGGCCGATCTGGAACGGCGGCTGAGCAATCTGGTCCGTCTTTATCAGGGCCAGATCAACGATATTCTCACCTCGCCCGACCCGCCCGACCTGCGCGGCTTGTCGGCGGATCTCCTGCGCATGGACGTGCTGTACTGGGCGCTACAGGACCTTGGCATTCCCACGGTCGCCGACGTCCTTGAGAAGAACGAGAAAGTGACCGCCCGCCTGATCATGGACAGCGCCTCCGATGCGGTCGACCGCTTCCTGCAGCGGCCCGACAATCTGAACCGCTTTGACCTGGGCATCGTGTTGACCGCGATCGACGACCTGATTGCCGTGATGGCTCGCGTGTTGGAACATCACGAGCGCGACATGGAAGGGCCGCACGACGGCTTCCTGGAAAGCCGGGGGCGTGAATCCATCACCCGCTTCGTGGTCGCCATGGGAAAGTTGATGGTGATGATGTTTCGCGACCTGTCGGACCAGGCGGCTTCGGATGAACTGGTTTATGAAACGGCCGAGATCAATCTAACCAAGATCGAGCGCATCCACGAGTTCTGTCAGCTTGCCGACCCCATGACCAACGGCCGCGTGCACGCCGCCGCGGACAGGACGATCCGCGAACGTTCCAAGATTTTGTTCAAGGATTTGCAGCAGGCCGCACAGGGCCAGTCTGCCGGCGATGTCGTCAAGGTGTTCAAACGCCTGGAACAGACTTTGACTCGACTGGCCCTTGCGCCGTCGGCGAACCCGACAGACCAACGCGCATGATCGTTTTCACCAGCACCCCGGAACGGGGGCTCACCGTCCTGGAACCAAAGGGCCGGCTCGACACGGCAGCCGCGCCGAAGTTGGAGGGCGCTGTGAACGACGCTCTGGCGTCGGGCAATTCGATGATCATCGATCTGGGCGAGACGACCTACATTTCGTCCATGGCACTGCGCGTCCTGCTGTTCGCCGCCAAGAACGCTACGGCCAAGGGAACCGCGTTCGCCGTTTCGGCCCCCACGGCAAACATCGCCAACGTCCTGCGCATGGCGGGGTTCACCGCGATCTTGCATGTCCACGACAATCTGCCGGCGGCCTTCGCCGAGGTCCGCCAGGCGGGACGAAACACCCCCCCGAGTTAGACGCCCAGTTCCTTCTTCATGACCAGCTGGTTACGGCCGTTTCGCCAGCTGTAGATCACGTCGTTCATCACCGTCTTCACCAAATGGATGCCCAGGCCCCCGATCTGGCGGTCCTCAAGACTGGATTCCGTATCGGCTTCGGGTGCGTCGGCCATCGGGTTGAACGCCTTGCCGTCGTCCTCGATCAGAATCGACAGCGTCCTCCGGTCGCGCGTGATCTCGACCAGGATCTGATGCTCGTCGCCGTCATCGTACCCATAAGAGATGATGTTGGTGATGATCTCGTCCATCGACATATTGACCTCGAAAACCTCCTTGGCCGTCATGCCGATCAACTCGCCGAATGCTTCGACCTGTTCGGCAAGGCGGCCGATTTCGTCCAGGTCGTTCTTCACCAGCACCACGAGGTTTTGATCGTTCATCTGTTCGCTGGCATCCGAGAACCCGACGAAGTGAAGGGTCAGGCAGGTGAGGTCGTCGGATTGCTCCGCGTCGCCCGTGAAATTCTTGACCGCGCCGGTCGCCCGTTCCGTGACGTGGCGCGCCGACGGTCGGGCACCCTGTCCTTCCGGCGTCAGAGATTGAATCAGGCGATCCTCGCCGTATTCCTCTCCATTCGGGTCAAAGGCTTCCGTGAACCCGTCGGTGAACGCGAACAGGGAATCCCCCGGCCCCAGGGTCAGGCTTGCCTCCGCATAGTCCAGGCCCTCCATGACGCCCAGCGCGACCCCGTTGGTCGTCGGCAGCGGCGAGACCTCGCCGCCGCGCCGCAGCATGTAGGGCGGATTATGCCCGGCATTGGCATAGGTGCATTCCCCGGTCCGCCGGTTGAGCATCGCGTAGAACACGGTGACGAACAGGCTCAGCGGATTGACCCCGCATAACACCTCGTTGGCGTCGCGCATGACACGCCCCGGATTGTTTCCGGTGGCAGCCAAACCCTGGATGGTGGTCCGCGCGATGGCCATGAAGATCGCCGCCGGAACCCCCTTGCCCGACACGTCGGCGATAACGATGCCGATACGTTCGTGGTCGATGGTGAAATAGTCGTAGAAATCGCCACCGACCTCACGCGCCGGCTCCATCATCGCCTGAATTTCGAAATCGGGCTGCTGCGACCATTCTTCGGGCAGCATGGATGCCTGCAGATATTGGGCGACGCGCAGTTCCTCGGCGATGCGCTCGTGCATCTGCTGCAAGGCCTCGTTCTTGGCCGCCAGATCGCTGGTCCGGGCCATCACCAGCGCCTCCATCTCGTCTTCGCGCTGAAATACCTGGTTGGCCATGGCGGTGATCGAGCGCGCCAGGGTGCCAATCTCGTCCGTGCGCCCCATGACGACACTGAGGTCGACCGCCCCGGCATGGGCGCGTTCGACCTCGTGCACGGCGCGGCTGACGGCCTCGATCGGGCGCGACATCTGGCGCCCGGCGATGGAAGCCAGAAGCACGCCGATCAGGGCGATCGCGACTGTCAGTTCGGCGGTGACGATCCAACTTTGACGCACGGCGTCGTTGACCTGGGACAGGGAGAATTGAACCACCGCGCTGCCGGCCGGATCGCCGAGGCGGCCGAGGATGGGCGCCGCGACGTTGACGACCTCACCCAGGGTTTCGGTGACCACGTCGCCTTTGGC
>DNMS01000227.1:6919-11110 GCA_003488105.1 Rhodospirillaceae bacterium | reverse complement strand
TGGGTGCTGGAGGTCGATGCCGACGAACGGGTGCCGGACGCCCTGGCCCAGGAAATCCGCACGGTCATCGCCACGACGGCCCACGATTGGCACGAAATCCTGGTCGACAATTACATCGGCGGTCGGCTGGTGCGCTGGGGCTGGGGAGCAAGCTTCGGCAAGGCCGCCTATCCGGGCCTGTTCAAGAAGGGCGTCAAACGCTGGGGTCCGCAGCGCGTTCATCCCGCCCTGACCTGGACCGGTGCCAAGGGGCCCATGCTGACCAATCGCCTGGATCATTACGTTGACCGCAACGTGTCCGACGTGCTGAAGCGTCTCGACAGCTACACCACCGCGCGGGCGGCAGACTTGCGGGATACGGGCCAGATCGGGTCTTTCGCCAACAACCTGCGCCGGTTCTTCACCCGGTTCTTCAAATGCTACGTGCGGCGCAAAGGCTACCGCGAAGGCGGCTATGGGTTCCTGATCGCGCTTTGTGCCGGACTGTACCCGTTGATTTCCCACCTCAAAGCGCGGCTTGAGGACGACGCCGGCAACCCGAAAAGCGGGGAGGCCTGAATGGCGCGTATCGTCCTGGCCGACGACGGCATCGAATTCGACGGCCGCACGCCCGAGGAGCGCCCCCTGGGCGGGGCGGAAAGCTCCCTCGTGTTCCTGGTGGAAACACTCGCGGCGCGCGGCCACGAGGTTTCGGTCCATAACAACTGTGCAGGCCCCCCTGGTGCACAAGGGCGTTACCTGGGCGCCGCTGACGGCGGGCATGCCGGACAAGGCCGACCTGTTCATCGCCAATCGGGGGGACAAGGTCCTGCCGCTGATGCCCAAGGCGGGGCGCACCGTGTTCTGGCCCCATAATCCGGCGACCTACATGGTCAAATGGCGATACCTCTCGAAGCTGTGGAAATACGCCGACGCCATCGTGTTCATCGGCGATTATCACGCGACGACCTATCCCGGCTGGTGCCCGGTGAAAAACCGCGTGGTCATTCCCTACGGCCTGCCCGACGATTTCTGCAATGCTCAGCCGGCCGCGGCGCCGCCGGGACCCCGCGCGGTATTTTCCTCCAACCCGCTGCGCGGGCTCGACTGGCTGCTCGACCGCTGGGCCCAGGATATCCAGCCCCGGGTGCCGGGGGCGGAGTTGGTGTTGTTCACGGGTGCCGCCGTTTACGGCAGCGCCGGCGCGGCCAAGGCCGACCCCATGGCGAAAGTTCTCGACAAGGCTAAATCGTTGGAAGAAAAAGGGGTCCGATTGCCGGGGCCGGTGCCCAAGCAACGCCTCATCGACGAATTCCGACAGGCCAGATGCATGCTCTATCGTGGTGACATCAACGAGACCTTTTGCATGGCCGTGGGCGAGGCCCAGGCCATGGGCATGCCCGCAGTGGTGACCGACCTGGGCTCCATGTATGAGCGGGTGATCGATGGTGAAACGGGTTTCGTCGCCCGCGACGACCGGGCCTTCGCCGATGCCGCCGTGAAACTGCTGACCGATGACGCCCTGTGGTCGGCGCAACAGGCGGCGGCGCTTGAAAAACAACGGTCCTGGCGCTGGCCGGCAGCGGCCGAGGCCTGGGAAAGGTTGCTGCCGTGAAGGTCATGCAGGCCATGGCGGGGGCGGAATTCGGCGGCGCCGAAGCGTTCTTCGTCCGCCTGGTGCGCGCCCTCAACCGCGCCGGGCTGGAACAACGTGTGCTGATCCGCGAGAACAGGGCCCGCGCGGGTTCCCTGCGCGACGCCGGGATCGAGCCCTTGGAACTGCCGTTCGGCGGCATGCTCGACCGTCGCACGCCGCGCGCCTTCAAGCACGAAATCAAGGAATTCCAACCGCAGATCGTCATGACCTGGATGAACCGGGCCAGCAAGATGTGTCCCAAGGGCGATTTCGTCCAGGTCGGCCGGTTGGGCGGCTATTACGACCTGAAGTACTACCGCACCTGTGACCACCTGATCGGCAACACGGAAGACATCGTCAGCCATATCGTCGGCCAGGGCTGGGATAAAAGCCGGGCCCATTACCTGCCCAATTTCGTGTCCGAGGACCGGGCCGAGCCGCTCAGCCGCCGTTCCCTCTATACGCCCGAAAATGCCGTCCTGATCCTGGCTCTCGGCCGGTTGCACGAAAACAAGGGCTTCGACGTGCTGCTGCGCGCCATGGCGCGGGTGCCCAACACCTATCTGTGGCTGGCCGGTGACGGCCCCTTGCGCGAAAGCCTGGAAAAGCAGGCGGAAGACCTGGGCATCAAGCCGCGTGTGCGGTTCTTGGGCTGGCGCGAGGATACGGCGGAACTGTTCGCCGCCTGCGATCTGTTCGTCTGCCCGTCGCGGCACGAGCCCTTGGGCAACGTGGTGCTGGAAGCCTGGGCCCAGGGGGTTCCGGTGATCGCCGCCGACAGCATGGGGCCGGGCACCCTGATCGACCACATGGATTCAGGAATTCTTGTGCCCGTCGACGATTCCGACGCCCTGGCCCGCGCCATCCGTGCGGTGATCGACGACTACGAACTGGCCGAACACATCGCCAATCGCGGCAGCGCGGTTTATGAAGAGAACTTCACGGAAGGCCAAGTCGTGAAGCGTTATCTGGACTTTTTTCAATCGATTGTCATCAATCGGGAAAACTGACGTAAGATCATTCCATGTGCGGTATCGCTGGCATCATGACACGAGACGGCTCCGCCCCGCCGGCGGGGGTTCTCGACGCGTTGGCCGTTGCCCTGGCCCATCGCGGGCCTGACGGCCACGGCCGCCATGTCGACGGTGACGTGGGCCTGATTCAGACGCGGTTGGCGATCATCGACCTGGAAACGGGCGACCAGCCGATCGCTGCCAAGGGGCCCGACGGCAACGAGGCGGTCCTGGTCGCCAACGGGGAAATCTATAATTACGTCGAGGTCAAACTCGACCTGGGCCGGGTGCCGTTCAAGACGCGGTCCGATTGCGAGGTCCCGCTGCAGCTTTACCTGCGCGAGGAACTGGGCTTTACCGACCATCTGCGCGGCATGTACGCCATCGCGATCCACGACCGCGCGCGCGGCCGCCTGGTGCTGACCCGCGACCCGTTCGGCATCAAACCGTTATACTTTACCCAATCAGGTGCAGCTTTCGCCTTCGCGTCGGAACCGCAGGCCCTGATCCGCGCCGGGCTGGCGACGGCGCGCCTCAACCCCATGGCGCGGGACGAGATGCTGCAGATGCAGTTCTCCTCGGGCCGGGAAACACCCTTCGCGGGGATTGAGCGGGTGTTGCCGGGGGAAACCCTGATCGTCGAGAAGGGCCGGGTGATCGGGCGCAACCGGGTGTCGGCCCTGCCCGACGGCCCGCCCAAGGGCCTGGGCCGGTCGGATGCCTTGATGCGGCTTGATGATCTACTGGATGACGCGGTCGGGGTGCATCAGCGTTCGGACGTACCTTACGGCATGTTCTTTTCCGGGGGCATCGATTCCACGGTCCTGTTGGCCATGATGTCGCGCCTGAACGAACGCCCCGTCACCGCCTTCACCGCGGGTTTCTCGGGCACACAGGTTCATGACGAACGGACCTTGGCCCGCGAGATTGCGGCCCATATGGGGGCCGACCACCACGAGGTCGAATTCGGTGCTGCTGATTTTTGGGACCTGTTGCCGGAAATCGCCGCCGCCGTCGACGATCCGGCGGCCGATTACGCGGTGCTGCCTAGCTATAAACTAGCCCGCACGGCGCGCGAGCGGGGCATCAAGGTAATTCTGTCGGGCGAGGGCGGGGACGAGGTGTTCGCCGGTTACGGTCGCTATCGCCGGGCCATGCGCTGGCGCCTGCTGGGTGGCCGCCCCATGCGTGACCGGGGGGCGTTGGAAGGCCTGGGCGTCCTGCGTGAGGAAACCCGCGCTTGGCGGGGCGGTATCGAGATGGCCGAGGAAGACGCCCAGGGCAAGGGCTGGACGCCCCTGCAACGGGCTCAGGCCGTGGACATGGCCGACTGGCTGCCCAACGACCTGCTGACTAAGCTTGATCGTTGCCTGATGGCCCATGGGGTCGAGGGCCGGGTGCCGTTCCTGGATACCAAGCTGGCGGCCTTCGGCTTTGGCCTGCCGGACGGATTGAAGGTGCGGCGCGGGCGCGGCAAATGGCTGCTGCGCAAGTGGTTGGAAAAGGTTGTGCCGATGGCCCGGCCGTTCGCCGCCAAGCGCGGCTTCACCGTGCCCGTGGGCG
>DNMS01000227.1:6264-6819 GCA_003488105.1 Rhodospirillaceae bacterium | reverse complement strand
CACCGTGCCCGTGGGCGAATGGATCGTGGCCGAGGGCCGGCGTCTGGGGCCCCTGGTCGCGGCCCAGGCGGGGGTCGCCGAAATCTGCCGTCCGGACGCGGTTGCCAGCCTGTTCCGAAATGCCGGAAAGCGCGAAATGCAGGCCGCCTGGACGCTTCTGTTCTATGCCGTCTGGCACCAGCATCACATCCTGGGCGGGGTGCCCAAGGGCGGCGTCCTCGAAGTTTTGGGAGAGGCCGTCTAATCCGTGACTAACCAACAGACTCTGACCCTCCGCCGGCCCGACGACTGGCATGTGCATTTCCGCGACGGCGCCATGATGGCCGCCGTTGTGCCGTTCACGGCGCGCCAGATGGCGCGCGCCATCGTCATGCCGAACCTGGTGCCGCCGGTGACCACGGCGGCCCTGGCCGCGGCCTACCGCGACCGTATCCTGGCCGCCGTGCCGGACGGCGTCGACTTCACGCCCCTGATGACGGCCTACCTGACCGATAACACGGACCCGGACGATCTGGCCGCCGGGTTCCGCGACGGCGTGCTGACGGCGGTGAAGTA
>DNMS01000227.1:3394-5996 GCA_003488105.1 Rhodospirillaceae bacterium | reverse complement strand
CGCCTGCCGGGCCTCAAGATCGTGTTCGAACACATCACCACGGCCGATGCCGTGGCCTTCGTCGAAGGGGCGGGGGCCAATGTCGGTGCTACGGTGACGGCCCATCATCTGGTCATCAATCGCACGGACATCTTCCGGGGCGGCATCCGCCCGCATCTTTATTGCCTGCCCATCGCCAAGCGGGAACATCACCGCCAGGCCCTGGTCGCGGCCGTGACCTCGGGCAATGCCAAGTTCTTCCTGGGCACCGACACGGCGCCCCACGCGGCCCACGCCAAGGAAGCGGCCTGCGGTTGCGCCGGGATTTTCTCGGCCCCGGCGGCGATCGAGGTCTATGCCGAGGTGTTCGACAAGGCCGGTGCCCTGGACAAGCTGGAAGCCTTCGCCTCGCTGAACGGCCCAGCGTTCTATGGCCTGCCTGTGAACGAGATGACGGTGACCCTGGAACGCAGCCCCTGGCAGCAGCCCGAGGCCGTAGAGGTCCCGACCGGAGAGCGCGTCGTCGCCTTTCAGGGCGGCGAGACGCTTTCCTGGCGGCTGGCGGATTAACCGTCGCGACACGCCGAGGTTGTAGAGCGAGCATTCTGCGAATTAAAATCGAGTATTCTGCGTCGATTGGGGGAGAATCAGGATGCTTCGGATTGCTTGCGCCATTGCATTGGTGGGGGGCTTGGGGGGATGTGCCGAGTACCTTGAGTTTCGGCAGAACTACATGGAATCAATGGGCAGCCTTGTTGGCATCGAACCACCCAAGACGTACGAGGAATGTGTCCAGCGTACCGGCGGAACGCGCGCCTATTACAACACGGCAGGTGCCGCCGGCGCACTGATCTATGGCATCGGCGACATACTTACGCGCGTCGTGGAACGAAGTGCCTGCGCACAGAAGTTCGGCGTCGCTTCGGTCGGTCGTGATGGGCAGCGGCCTGCCGGATCTGAAGCGCAGGCAGGCACGTCGGACAATTCCGTGGCCCGTTATCATTGGGACGACGACGATACCTCCTCGCGGGCACGGTATGAGCGTTCGGGGGTGCGCGGTACAGCCCATTCAGCGGTGCGGATGATTGACTACGGCTCGCCCGGCTGCCGCCGCCTGAACAATGCGGTCCATCCGTCTTGCTGATCCGCCTGTCCTTGACCCCGTGTCGGCGCTTCTCTACATCCTTGGATAACGAATTCTCAGAGAAACCGATTGCGGGAGGCACGCCCATGTCCACGTTCAAAGGACTTTTGCTCGAAGAAACCGACGGCAAGGTTTCGTCGTCCATTCAGGACATTGACGACGCCCGCCTGCCCGAGGGCGATGTCACCGTCGCCGTCAAGTATTCCACCGTGAATTACAAGGACGGCATGGTCATCAACGGCCTGGGCCGCCTGGTGCGGGATTATCCGCATGTCTCCGGCATCGATTTTTCCGGCGTGGTCGAAGCCTCCGACAATCCAGACTACAAGCCCGGCGACGAGGTCATCCTGACCGGCTGGCGCGTGGGCGAGGTCCATTGGGGCGGCCATGCCCAGAAGGCCAGAGTCAAGGGCGACTGGCTGGTGCCCATGCCCAAGGGATTGGACCTCAAGCGCGCCATGGCCGTCGGCACGGCGGGCTTCACGGCCATGCTGGCGATCATGACGTTGGAAGATCATGGCCTGACGCCGGAAAACGACGGCGAGGTGCTGGTCACCGGCGGATCGGGCGGGGTCGGCTCCGTCGCCACGTCGATCCTGGCCAATCTGGGCTACCGGGTCGCGGCCTCCACCGGCAGCCCGGAATCCCACGCCTATCTGAAAGACCTGGGGGCGACCACCATCGTCGACCGGGCCGAATTGGAAGAAGCGCCCAAGGGGCCGCTCGCCCGCGAACGCTGGTCTGGCGCCATCGACAACGTCGGCGGTGTGACCCTGCACACGGTGCTGGCGACCCTCAAGTACTGGGGCACCTGCGCCTCGGTCGGGAATGCCGGGTCGTTCAAGCTGGAAACCACGGTGCTGCCGTTCCTGCTGCGCGGCATCAACCTGTGCGGGATCGACAGCGCCACCTGCCCCAGGGACCGGCGCATCATCGCCTGGAACCGCATCGCCCGGGACCTGCCGCTCGACAAGCTGGACGCGTTGACGGAAACGGCCGGTTTAAGCGATCTGCCCGACCTTGCCGGCAAAATCCTCAAGGGCCAGCTGCGCGGGCGCACGGTGATCGACGTCAATTCCTGATTTCTGGCCGGGAGCACGGACATGGACCAGGCGGCAAAGGTAGCGGCATTTCAAAAACTGCATGCCGACCCGGGGTGTTTCATCATCCCCAATCCCTGGGACCTGGGCTCCGCCCGCATGCTCGAAGCCATGGGCTTCAAGGCGCTGGCGACGACCAGTGCGGGGTATAATCTGTCCCGGGGCCAGGTCGACGGCGACGCGACGGTTGAGGACCATTTCGCCCATTTCCGGGAGCTTTGCGCCGGCGTCGATGTGCCCATCAATGCCGACTTCGAGAACGCCTACGCCGACACCGCCGCTGGCGTTGCCGACAACATCCGGCTTGCGGCCGGCACCGGGCTCGCCGGCGGCTCGCTCGAGGATTACGACGGCACGGCCATCTACGACATGGCCGAGG
>DNMS01000227.1:0-3207 GCA_003488105.1 Rhodospirillaceae bacterium | reverse complement strand
GGCGGCGCGTTCGGTCAACCCGCCCTTCGTGCTGACCGCCCGGGCGGAGAACCTGATCCGCGGCAACCCTGACCTGGATGACACCATTAAGCGCCTCCAGGCCTATCAGGAGGCCGGCGCCGACGTTCTGTACGCACCGGGGCTCAAGACGGCGGACGAGGTGCGGGCCGTGATCTCCTCCGTCGACCGGCCGGTCAACGTTTTGGGCGGCATTTCCGGCATGACGCTGAATTTTCAGGAAATGGCGGAACTGGGGGTCAAGCGCATCAGCGTCGGCGGCTCCCTGTTCCGCTCGGCCTACGGCAAAGCCATGGCGGATGCGCGGGAAATGCTCGATGCCGGGACCTTCGGCTTCGCCACCAGCGCGCCGCCGGTGCCGGCCTTCGTCAAGCTTTTCCGGCGGGGGTGACGGGCTGCTTGCGCGGCCGGAATTAACCAATTGCTAACCATCAAGTGCCATCCTGACGTTGGACGAATTTTTGACGCAGGATGGGATAGAACACCCATGAGAAAGATCATCGCAGCCCTTGCCTTTTCGGCCGTGCTGACCGCGTGCGGGTACGTGGACAAGTACGAGGAAGGCGTCGCCGATTACGAGCCGACCTATTGCTATGCGGCGCTGGGCGGCGGCGTGGAATGCTACCGTGAGCCCATCGCCGGCGAGGACCGGCGGCTGGTCAACTATTACGGCAAGCATCCGTCGCGCTTTGACGCCCCGGCCAAACCGGCCCCGGCCCAGTATCAGGCGCCGCCCATGGTTAACGCCTGGGTCAAGGACCCGGAACCCGTGGTCCGCGTCCTGCCTAAGGGTGACCTCTCGGATCGGCCGTGGCTGGCCTCCGGCTATCAGGCGCCGGTGGCCCGCGAAGCCTCGCCCGCCGCGACCCAGGCCCTGCTGCGCCAGGCCCATGAACACCTCAGCCGGTCGATCCAACAGGATTCGCAGGACAAGCTGAACGGCTTGAACGGCGCGACAGGTGAAGACGCGCCGCCCTTTCGTTAATACCAGCATCTGATTTTTAGGCTGAATGGCCGCCCGCCGTTTCTGGAGGGCGATCATTCGCTTTTGCGAATATTCCACAGCTTTTTGGACGCTTGTGATGCATATCACATGACTCTTTCGGTGGTATTTGCTACGAGTCCCTTTCCACAAACCTGACAAAAACCTGACATGTTGACGGAGGGGTGCGGTGGACCAGGAAAAGACCCGAAAACCGGCCATCAAGCAGACCGAGTTGCAGCGTTTGCAGAACGAAATCGTCGGCGGCACGGCAGCGGATAAGGCGAAAAAGGCCCCGTCCGCCGCGAAAGCCCGCATGATGAAGGGCGCGCGCAACGCCTGTGGCCCGCTGAACGGCCGCGATTGGCGCTGGGGCAGCAACTAAACCGGACGCCGGAACCGGCACCCGCTAAGCCATTTCGTCCGGCGTGCCGCCGGATGCTTTATCATTGTTCGATGGAGTGATCCTTGAGGCGGGCAGGTCTTTCTTGACACCTGCGCGACAGGGCCTTAAATCCCTCCACGCCGTTCAACGGGTCTCTGACCCGCGGCCGGCCCCAACACGGGGGCGGAGTAGCTCAGCTGGTTAGAGCAGCGGAATCATAATCCGCGTGTCGGGGGTTCGAGTCCCTCCTCCGCTACCAATTCCCAAGCCCCACGACCTGAACCGGTTGCGGGGCTTTTCATTTGAATGAATTTGCATTTTCGACAAAAAAACGATATGCCCTGCGCCAAGAGCACGATGGCTCTTATTTCCGACGCTTAATTTCCGACAGATGACCCCGGGTTGGCCGAATTCGGCCCGTCCTTAAACCTGTCCAACGGAGGCCTCCACATGGCCGGCAAGAAATCCAAGGGCAAAGCGCCTCAGTTCCTCATGTTCAACGTAACCTACGGCGACGGGACAGTGACCTCGAACCGCCGGGTGTCGACGGATCTGCTCGACCAGTCCTATGGCGATGCCCTGGAAGACCTGGTGCGCGCCGCCATCGAACAGCAGGACAACGACATCGCCGAGCGGTCGGGCCAGACCCGCGCGCCGATCAAGTCCATCGCCAAGGCGTAAAAGGCCGCCCGCCGCCGGCGTGGCCGATCGCGACAGGAAAGGCAGGCCGCTTGGCCTGCTTTTTTTCGTCCTGCATCCCTGCAAGTTGTATACAATCCAAAACGCTGGGAGGCAGGCAGGGGCGGACGCTTTTCCGTCCCGAGGCTTTTCCGGCACGCCCTCGTAACCGGATAACGCCAGCGTGCAGACCGACAATCCCGCCATCGCCAGACAATTCGAACGGTTCGGGCCGTCCTATCGCTGGTGGGCGACGGCCTGCGGCATGCTGGCGTCGATGACGATGGTGCTGTCGTCGACCATCGTCAACGTCTCGATCCCGTCGATCATGGGGGCGTTCGGTATTGGTCAGGACCTGGCGCAATGGGCCTCGACCGCGTTCCTGACGACCATGGTAGCGAGCCAGTTGCTCAATTCCTGGACCTCGCGCTTCATCGGGCCGCGCAACACCTGTCTGATGGCGCTCGGCGTGTTTGCCGCGGGCGCCGTGCTGGCGGCGGTCAGCCCGTCCATCGAGGTGCTGATCCTGGGCCGCATCATGCAGGGGTTCAGCGCCGGTCTGGTGCAGCCCCTGGCGCTGGCCACGGCGGTCGCCGTGTTCCCGCCGGAACGCCGGGGCCTGGCCGTCGGCACCGTCGGCATGGGCATCGCGCTGGCGCCCACCTTCGGGCCGCTGGTCGGCGGCGTGACCATCGACCTGGTGACCTGGCGTCATGTCTTCATCGTGCCGCTGCCGCTGGTCGCCTTGTCGGCCATCATGGCGCTGACCTTCATGCCCGCGCGCAATCCCCTGGAAAAGAAGCCGAGCTTCGATTGGCCCGGGTTCATCCTGCTGTGCGTGGCGCTGATCACGCTGATGGCGGGGATCGGCAATGCCCAACGCTGGGGCTGGGAATCGGCCAAATTCCTGTTGTTCATGCTGATCGGCATTCTCTCGGCGGTCCTGTTCGTGGCGACTCAGTTGCGCTCCAAAAGCCCGCTTCTCGACCCCAAGCTGTTTCTCGATGCGCGCTTCGCCTCGGCCGTGGCCGTGGCCTTTGCCTTCGGGCTCGGTAATTTCGCGACCAATTATTCGATCCCGCTGTTCACCCAGACCATCCAGGGCTACACGGCGACCAAGGCGGGCCTGGTCCTGGTGCCGGCG
>DNMS01000033.1:1148-3089 GCA_003488105.1 Rhodospirillaceae bacterium | reverse complement strand
AAATCCCCAACCGCTTCGAGCTCGTCATGCTCGCGGCGCAGCGTGCCCGCCACATTTCGGCCGGCGCGCCCCTGGCCATCGATCGCGACAACGACAAGAACCCGGTCGTTGCCCTGCGTGAAATTGCCGAGGAAGCCGTCACCCTGCCGGAACTCGAGGAATCCCTGATCAAGGGCATGCAGAAGTACGTGCAGATGGAGGAATCCATCGAAGACCTGGACCCCGCGATTCCGGAAACCATGCAGCTGTCCGCCATGTCGGCGAATGTCGGTGCTTCGGCGTCGGACGACGATGACGACGACGATACTTTGGACGTGGACGACGGCGCAGACCCTGCTACGATGGGGGCAGACGTCGTTTTCAAGGATGCGGAGATTGGGCTGGAGGACTAAAGTCCTCGTCCATGACACATTCCCGACCGGAGCCGCGGCCGTGCCGTGTGTTTCGGCAATCTGAGGGCGGCGTCCCGGTGTTAACTGGATAAGGCGCCCCCTTCGTGATCCGCCAGTTCGAACTTGTTGAACGGGTAAAGGCCTATGATCCCAATGCGGACGAGGTCGGGATCAACGGCGCCTACGTGTTCGCCATGAAGGCGCACGGTTCGCAAAAGCGCGCCTCCGGCGATCCGTACTTCTCGCACCCGATCGAGGTCGCGGGGATTCTCACCTCCTACCGGGTCGACAGCGCGACCATCGAAACGGCCCTGCTGCACGACACCATCGAGGACACGGTGGCGACGCTGGAGGACATCCGCGCCCACTTCGGCAACGAGGTCGCGCAGCTGGTCGACGGCGTGACCAAGCTGACCCGCATCGAATTCCAGTCGGACCGCGCCAAGCAGGCGGAAAACTTCCGTAAGCTGGTGCTGGCGATGTCCGAGGACATTCGCGTGCTGCTGGTCAAGCTGGCCGACCGCCTGCACAACATGCGCACCTTGCATTACATCAAAAGCGACGAAAAGCGCCGCCGCATCGCCATGGAAACCATGGATATCTATGCGCCGCTGGCCGAACGCATCGGTATGCAGGAAATCAAGACCGAGCTTGAGGACCTGGCCTTCGCCGAGATCAACCCGGAAGCGCGCCGCGCCGTGGTCAAGCGCCTGGATACCCTGCGCGAACAAGGCGGGGAACTGGTGCCCAAGATCATCGGCGAACTGTCGGAAACCCTGTCGGAGAACGGCATCGAGGCCGAGGTCAACGGCCGCGAGAAGTCCCCTTATTCGATCTGGCGCAAGATGCAGAAGCACGACGTCGGGTTCGAACAGCTCTCGGACATCATGGCCTTCCGCATTACCGTGAACAGCATCGAGGATTGCTACAAGGCGCTTGGCGTGGCGCATAACGCCTATCGGGTCGTGCCGGGGCGGTTCAAGGACTACATCTCCATGCCGAAGCCGAACGGCTATCAGTCGCTTCATACCGGCGTGTTCGGCCCGCACCAACAGCGCATCGAACTGCAGATCCGCACCAGGGTGATGCACGAAGTGGCCGAACTGGGCGTCGCCGCCCATTGGAACTACAAGCAGGGCGGCCCGGCCAAGGACGGCACCCAGTACCGTTGGCTGCGCGAATTGTTGGACATTCTGGAACACGCCTCCGACCCGGAGGAAGTGTTGGAGCACTCCAAGATGGAGATGTTCCAGGACCAGGTGTTCTGTTTCACGCCCCGCGGCGACCTGATTAACCTGCCCAGGGGGGCGACCACCGTCGATTTCGCCTACGCGGTTCATTCCGAGGTCGGTGACCACTGCGTCGGCGCCAAGATCAACGGCAAGATGATGCCGCTGCGCACGGAACTGCGGAACGGTGACCAGGTCGAAATCGTGACATCCAAGGCGCAGACGCCCAATCCGACCTGGGAGCGCTTTGTCGTGACCGGCAAGGCACGGGCGCGCATCAGACGGTTTGTCCGTGCGCAAGAGCGCGAGGAATACGAGAG
>DNMS01000033.1:418-859 GCA_003488105.1 Rhodospirillaceae bacterium | reverse complement strand
AGGATGTTTACGTCGCCGTCGGTCTTGGCAACCTGAGCGGCCGCGAGGTATTGGAGGCCGTCTACCCCCGGGCCAAGCGCAAGAAGAAGGAGGGCGACGACATCGTCGTGCCACTGTCCGAGGCGCGCAATCGCAAGCGCGGCAAGGACAAGGGCGAGGGTGGCGGCGTTCCCATCCAGGGGCTGATCCCCGGCATGGCCATGCATTTCGCCGGCTGTTGCCATCCCTTGCCGGGCGACCGCATCGTCGGCATCGTCACCACGGGCCGGGGCGTTACGGTGCACACCATCGACTGCGACACCCTGGAAGGCTACGGCGACGAGCCGGAACGCTGGCTCGATCTGGCCTGGGACCGGGGCGAGGCGCAGCACGATCTACATGTCGGCCGCGTTCACGTCACCGTCGCCAACGCGCCGGGTTCGCTCGGCGATCTGTCGACCA
>DNMS01000033.1:0-191 GCA_003488105.1 Rhodospirillaceae bacterium | reverse complement strand
TCGCTCGGCGATCTGTCGACCATGATCGCCAAGAACGATGGCAATATCTCCAACCTCAAGATCATCAACCGTTCGACCGACTTCTTCGACATGCTGATCGATGTCGAGGTGCGCGACGTCAAGCACCTCACCGACATCATCGCGGCGCTGCGCGCGTCGCCTACCGTCAACTCGGTCGAACGCGCGAAAGG
>DNMS01000145.1:1478-6241 GCA_003488105.1 Rhodospirillaceae bacterium | reverse complement strand
ACCCCAAGGTCCTGGTGCTCTACATCGTCTTCGTGCTGACCATCGGGCTCAGCGTGATGCTGGCCGAATTCGCCATCGGCCGCGCCGGACAGCGCAACCCCGTGGGCTCGTTCCGCGCGCTCAAGGGCGGGGCCTGGCCTGCCGCGGGCGGGCTCGGCGTGATCGCCGGTTTCGTCATCCTGTCGTTCTATTCCGTGGTCGGCGGCTGGACCCTGGCCTATGCCATCAAGTCCGTAACGGGGGCGCTTGCGTCCAACGACCCCAAGGTCCTGGGTGCTGCCTTCGGCACGTTCATCGCCGACCCCCTGGACGTGATCGGTTTCCACACCGCCTTCATGGTGCTGACCCTGGTGATCGTCGCCGGCGGCGTGCGCCATGGGATCGAACGGGCGGCACGCATCCTGATGCCGATCCTGGCGCTGCTGGTCATCGTCCTGGCCGTCCGCGCCGTGACCCTCGACGGCGCCGCCAAAGGCATCGCCTTTTTTCTGACCCCCGATTTCTCCAAGGTGACCTGGAACACGGTGAACGCCGCCCTGGGGCAGGCGTTCTTTTCCCTGTCATTGGGCATGGGGACTATGATCACCTATGCCAGCTACCTGAACCGGCAGGTCAACCTGCCCAAGACCGCCGCCCAGGTGACGCTTCTCGATACAGGCTTCGCCGTGATCGCCGGGTTGATGATCCTGCCCGCCGTGTTCGCCTTCGGCTTCGACCCGGCGGCCGGCCCCGGACTGACCTTCATCACCCTGCCCGCCGTGTTCGCCCAGATGCCGGCCGGTGCACTGTTCTCTTTCCTATTCTTCACCCTCCTGGCCATCGCGGCCCTGACTTCGGCGGTGTCGATCATCGAACCCGTGGTGTCCTACCTGATCGACGAACGGAAACTGTCCAGACGAACCGCGACTTGGGGGGCCGGGGCGGTGATCTGGGCCTTGGGCGTGCCCTCGGCCCTGTCGCTGGGCCCATGGAAGGACATCACGGTCGGCGGCAAGGGCATCCTGGATGCGGTCGATTACCTGGCGTCCAACATCATGCTGCCGCTCGGCGGGATCCTGATCGCACTGTTCGTCGGCTGGTCCGTCGCCGCCCGTGCCGTCGACGAGGCACAGTCCGGCGGGGACCATCCCTTCGCCCTGGCCCGAGTTTGGATCTTCATCTGCCGTTTTGTCGCCCCGGCAGCGGTGGCCTGGGTGATGATCAGCGGCCTGTGATCCCACCCCCGACAAAAATGGCTAACCTTTGATTTTGATCAACACGGCTTTGCAAAATGATGATAACAAGTCGCATTCGCAGTACGGATCATCAAATGCAACACCATGTTTCTTTCTCCCGCCGCCTTATTTTCACAGCACTTGTCCTAAGCCTGTCATTTGCGGCGGCACCCGCCCGGGCAACCGATTACGCCACCGCCGCAGAGCTTGGCAAAGCCTTGTTCTTCGACCCCAACCTGTCGAAAAACCGCACCCAGGCTTGCGCCACTTGCCACAACCCGGCCAATGCCTTCACCGACCCCAGGGAAACCGCCGTGGGGCGCGCGGTGTCCCTGGGTGACGACGGCACGTCGCTGGGCGACCGCAACACCCCGACGGCGGCCTATGCCAAATTCGCGCCCAAGTTTCAGCGCCTGAAGGACGGGCGTTATGTCGGCGGCCAGTTCCTGGACGGGCGGGAGCCGGATTTGGCGGGCCAGGCCGGCGGCCCGCCCCTCAATCCAATCGAAATGGGCATGCCGGACAAGGCCAGCGTGGTGAAACGGCTGTGGGAATATCCGCCCTATGTGACGGCTTTCGCCAAGCTGTTCGGCCCCAAGGTCACGGACGACACGGATGCCGCCTATGCGGCCATGACCCAAGCCATCGCCGCCTTCGAGCAGACGGAAGAATTCGCGCCCTTCGATTCCAAATACGACCGTTTTCTGAAGGGCGAGGCCAAACTGACGGACCAGGAAGAACTGGGGCGTCTGCTGTTCTTTTCCCAGCAGTTCACCAACTGCAACCAGTGCCATCAACTGCATGCGGTGCAGCCGGCCAAGGGCGAGACCTTCACCAACTACCAGTTCCACAACATCGGAATTCCCGTAAACACCGCCGTGCGTCAGGCCAACGGATCGAAGCCCGGCCATATCGACCATGGGCTTCTCGACAACCCGGCGGTGACGGACAAGGCCCAGGACGGCAAGTTCAAGGTGCCGACTCTGCGCAACGTGGCGGTGACCGGCCCCTATATGCACAACGGCGTGTTCAAGGATTTGCGGACGACCGTGTTATTCTACAACAGGTACAACACCAAGGACCCGGAACGCCTAATCAACCCGGAAACGGGCAAGCCCTTCCGCGCGCCCGAGGTCCCGGCGACCTTATCCGTTAAGGAACTGACCCACGGCCCGGCGCTCGACGACAAACGCATCGACGCCCTGGTCGCGTTCATGAAGACCCTGACCGACCGGCGGTATGAAGCACTGCTGGAGAAATAAGCGCCCCTAAGCCCGTTCCTTAGCTTCCGGCGGAGGTCTTGGATTGGATGTAGTTGGGCAGACCCATCTTCTCGATCAGGCCAAGCTGCTTTTCGCACCAATACAGGTGGTCTTCCTCGGTATCCTCAAGCAGGCCGGTCAGCATCTGGCGGGTGACATAGTCGCCTTCCTTCTCACACAGGGCGATGACCTTCACCAATTCCTTCTGCACGAAGATTTCATAGGCCAGATCGTTCTTGATCATGGACGGCACGTCTTTGCCGATCTTCAGCTTGGCCCGGGCGGCCACGTCGGGCGTGCCTTCCAGGAACAGGACGCGTTCGATGATCTTGGCGGCATGGTCGAGCTCTTCTTCCTGCTCGTGCTTCATGCGCTCGTACAGCTCTTCCAGGCCCCAGTCCTGATACATCCGCGAATGGATGAAGTACTGGTCGGCGGCGGACATCTCATGGGTCAGCAGGCCGTTGAGGGCAGTGATGACTGTTTTCTTGCCTTTCATAACGCGGCGCTCCTTACGCTTGGGACTGGATGTAATTGGGAAGGCCCATGTCCTTGATCAGGCTGATCTGGGTTTCCAGCCAGTCCAGGTATTCCTCTTCGTCCTCGAGAATGCCGTCGAGGAGTTCGCGCGAAATGAAGTCGCCCTTCTTTTCGCACAACGCGATGGCGTCGCGCAGGTCGGCGATCGACTGCTCTTCCAACGCCAGGTCGCATTTGACGATTTCCTCGGTGTTCTCGCCGATGCGCAGTTTGCCCAGGTCCTGCAGGTTGGGCAGGCCGTCGAGGAACAGAATGCGGGCAATCAGCTTGTCCGCCTGCTTCATGTCCTTGATGGATTTTTTGTATTCGTGTTCGCCAATGTCATCCAAACCCCAATCGTTGAAGATGCGGGAATGGAGAAAATATTGGTTGATGGCGGTCAGTTCGTTCTTGAGGATCAGATTGAGGCGCTTGAGCACCTCCGCATCGCCCTTCATGTGTTGTCTCCATTGATGCGAATAAGGGTCAGGCCCGTGTTGTACTCACATTTACACAGTTCCAAAATGATCGCAAGAACATTGATTTTACTTGATAATTTTGAAAATCATTCGCAAGCGCAATTCCCGAAAATGGGCCTGGCGGCCCTGTTGTTCTGTGCCGCTCTGGCCGTGGCGTCGCCCGCTGCCGATGCCCAAGGTGGGTCCTGCCGCGCCTGCGATGAAAATCCCGACCGCTGCATCGATGCCTGCACGCTGCTGATCGACGGCGGCCTGCGGGATGCCGGAACCCTGTCCAAGGCCTTCAAGAACCGGGGTGACGCCCATGCCCGCAAGGGGGCGCTTGATGCCGCCGCCGCCGATTACGGCCGGGCCATGGCGTTGGTCCCCGGCGACGCCGCCGCCGTCAACAACCGGGGGATCATCCTGAACCGCCAGGGCCGGTTCGACGCGGCGATCGACGATTTCAGCCGCGCCATCGCCCTTGAACCCGGGCGCGCGGCCTTCCGTATCAACCGCGCCCGCGCCCATCATGGCAAAAAGGACTACACCGCCGCCGTGGCCGACCTGGACCACGCCATAGCACTCACCCCCGAAGACCCGCGCGCCTTGAACAACCGGGCCGGCGCCCAGATGATGCTGGGCCGCCATGACGCGGCGATCCGGGACCTGGACCGCGCCATCGCCCTTGATCCCGACTATCCTGTCGCCTTCAACAATCGGGGCATTGCCCGAGCGGGTCAGGGCGACTTCACCGCCGCCATCCGGGATTACGACCGCGCCCTGGCGCTGCGCCCCGATTACGCCAAGGCGCGCGAAAACCGCCAACAGGCGATGCGCAAACAACGCCAGGCCCCGGCCGAAACCCTGGACCTGCCGCCGCCGGAACCCGCCATGGAACAGATGCCCGCCCTCTTGACCGGCGTCCCCGAACCGGTCGCGGCGCCGCAACCCGACCCCGAACCGGCGCGGGCTTCCCCACCCCCCGCCGCCGCGACGGCGGCAACCGTGGCGCAAGTGCCCACAGCCCCCGTACCGGCACCTGCACCCCGCATGCCGGTGGCGACGGCACCGCCCCCGCCACCGCCGCCATCTCCCGCATCTCCGCCGCCCCCCATGGCGCCGCCAGGCCCATCCCTGCTGGACCGTTTCCTCGCCACGGAAAACACCCTGCGCGCCGCCGACGCCGCGACCATCGTGCGTTATCAAGTGCGTCTGCGTGAAACGGGCCACTATGCCGGGGGCGCCGACGGCAGGCTCAGCCGTGCCTTGTTGCAGGCGGTCGCGGCCTGCATGGAAGCAGGTTGCAC
>DNMS01000145.1:986-1306 GCA_003488105.1 Rhodospirillaceae bacterium | reverse complement strand
TTGGAAGCAGGTTGCACACTCCCGTAAACAGCCTCGGCCACGGGCCCGCGTCGTCACAAATTTGTGTCTTGCGACCCCCCGCTTTTGCCCTGAAAGTCGGCGGGTATTCTCGGTGGGGTTAAGCAGTTTTTGCACTGTCGAATTCTGCACAACGCGGCACTCAATTGCCGCGATCAGCCACCTATGGGAGTAGCCAACGATGACCAGTTCCGACAATTCCCTGAAGCCCGTGGCCTCGCGCCGCGACGTTATGAAAGCCGTGGGCCTGGGCCTGGCGGCGGCCGCCCTGCCCACCGGCCTGGCGATCGGCGGCAACCCGG
>DNMS01000145.1:0-723 GCA_003488105.1 Rhodospirillaceae bacterium | reverse complement strand
CGCCGCCCCCGCCGATGCGATCATGAAAACCATCGGCAAGACCGGCCAGCAGGTGCCCGCCATCGGCATGGGCACCTACCTTGTCTATGACACCATCCCGGGTGAGCCGCGCAACCATCTGCGCGAGGTCCTCAAGCGGTTCTACGACGGCGGCGGACGGGTGGTCGACACCTCGCCCCTCTACGGCACGGGCGAACTGACCCTCGGCGATTCCGCCTCGGCCCTCGACATCAACGACAAGCTGTTCATCGCCAACAAGATCTGGTCGACAGGCGACTTCCTGTTCGACGACAGCCACGCCCAGCGTAGCCTGGACGAATCCCGCCGCCGCCTGTGGCGCAAACAATTCGACGTGATGCAGGTCCACAGCCTGACCAACATCGCGGTCATCCTGCCGATCCTGAAAGTCTGGCAGAAGGAGGGCCACATCAAGCACGTCGGCATCACCCATCACGAGCCGCCCTACTTCGACCTGCTGGAAAACTGGATCAAGAAGGGTAAGCCCGACTTCGTGCAGGTCCATTATTCCATCTTCAACCGCCTTGCGGAAAAGTCGATCCTGCCCGCCGCCGCCGACGTGGGGGCCGCCGTGCTGGTCAACATGCCGTTCGAAAAGGCCCGCCTGTTCAAGCTGGTCGAGGGGCATAAGGTGCCCGATTTCGCCAAGGACTTCGCCGCCAACTGGGCCGAGTTCTTTTTGAAGTGGATCGTCGCGCACCCGGC
>DNMS01000222.1 GCA_003488105.1 Rhodospirillaceae bacterium | reverse complement strand
AGCTCGAAGCGGTTGGGGATTTTCAGAACGCAATCTTCGACCGTAACGCGGGCCATGCGGAACCTCCGGGGTCGGAATGTCAGGAATATGGGGCGCCAATCATTGGCAAGGCTGTGGGTTATATGCCGAGGTGCCGGGATTTTCAAGCCTTTCGGCGAATTATTCGGGGGTCTGCCATTCGGTGCCCAGATAGCCCCCGGCATCGGCCAAGGGGCGAATTTCCTGGTCCGCCGGCAGTTCGGCGCAGAGCGCTTCGATCGTGCGGCCCAGCACGGGATGGCGCCAGCCGGGGGCCACGTCGCGGATCGGCAGCAAGGCGAAGGCGCGCGTATGTAGACGCGGATGCGGCACGTCCAGATCGCCCATCAACACCCGGTCACCGAAGGTCAGAAGATCGAGATCCAGAATGCGCGCGGCGTTGCGTTCGCTGCGTTGCCGCCCGAACCGGGTTTCGATGTCCAGCAAAACCGCCATCAGGGCATCCGGCGTCAGGTCCGTAGCCACGGCGACGGCGCCGTTGACGAACCAGGGCTGGTCGGAAACGGGCACGGGGGCGGTTTCATACCATCCGGCATGGGCCGTGATCGCGACCCCGGGGTGTTGTGAAAGAACCTGCAATGCGGCCCCGCAGGTGGCGCGCGGCGGCCCGAATTCCGCAGTCGGCAGGTTGCCGCCGACGCCGATGACGACGGGCCCGCTCACGCCGGAAACCCTGGGCCGGCGGGCGTTGAATCCTTGTGCTCGGGGGCAATGGGGCTTAAGTGTTTCATGATTGGCACTGTGTAAAAATTTAACGCTTTGATTTCACCAAGGGATTGATGGAAATGAATTTTTATCCTGAAGAACGCGTCGCCCTGTTCATCGACGGCTCCAACCTTTACGCCGCCGCAAGGGCCCTCAACTTCGACATCGATTACAAGCGCCTGTTGGCCGTGTTCTCGGGAAAATGTCGCTTGGTGCGGGCCTTCTACTACACGGCCATGGTCGAGGACCAGGAGTATTCACCGATCCGCCCTCTCGTCGACTGGCTGGATTACAACGGCTACACCATGGTTACCAAACCGACGAAGGAATTCACGGATTCCACCGGTCGGCGCAAGATCAAAGGCAATATGGACATCGAATTGGCCATCGACGTGTTGGAAATGGCCGACAAACTGGACCATGTGGTGTTGTTTTCCGGCGACGGTGATTTTCGTCGGCTGGTCGATGCCGTGCAGCGCAAGGGCTGTCGGGTCACCGTCGTGTCCACCGTGCGTTCTCAGCCGCCCATGGTTGCCGATGAACTGCGCCGCCAGGCCGATATCTTCATCGAACTGCAAAGCCTGCAATCGGCCATCCAGCGCGCCGGCGGTCCGTCCAACAACGCCCAGCCCGACGATGATGACGATTATGATGACGAGGACGATTACGACGACGATGAAGGCGAGGCCGAGGTCGAAGTCGTCTAAGCCGCATGCCCGCCGCGTTCCAGAATCCGCCCCGCGACTGTGCGAAATGCCCCAGATTGGCCGGCTTTCGCGCCGATAACCGCGCCGCCTTTCCCGATTGGCACAATGCCCCCGTCCCTGCTTTCGGGCCGCTTGATGCGCGGCTTCTGATCGTCGGATTGGCCCCCGGGCTGCGCGGCGCCAACCGCACGGCGCGGCCGTTCACCGGGGATTACGCCGGCGATCTGCTGTACCCCACGCTGGGCGAATTCGGCTGGACCGAAGGCACCTATGGCGCCGCGCCGGACGACGGGCTGCGCCTCAAGGGCTGCCGCATCACCAACGCCGTGCGCTGCGTACCGCCGGAAAACAAGCCAACGGGGGCCGAATGCAAAGCCTGCCGCCCCTATCTCGCGGATGAAATCGCGGCCATGCCCAACCTGCGGGTGATCCTGGCCCTGGGCGGCGTTGCCCATGCCAACGTGCTGACGACACTGGACGAGCGGAAAAAGGATTTCCCCTTCGGCCACGGCAACCGCCATGTCCTGACCTCGGGTCGGCGGTTGATCGACAGCTACCATTGCTCGCGCTACAACACCAACACCGGCCGCCTGACCCCGGACATGTTCCGCGATGTCTTTGCCGCCATCGCGGATCTGATGGCGGCCTGACCCGTCATTCATCCCCCCGGAACAAGGGCTTGGCGGCAAGCATCTGTTCGGGTTATCGTTTTTTAGGCGGCCCCGTCAGCGGGAACGCCGGTGCGAACGGAGGGTCGGGATGGCCGCGGAGATCGTCAACTTACGCCAATACCGTAAGGAAAAGCAGCGCCAGGAGCGTGAACGGACCGCGGAACAGAACCGGGCCCGTTTCGGCCGCGATAAGACGCAGCGGCGAAAAGACGAGACGGACCGCCGCCGCCGCGACCAAGACCTGGACGGCAAGCAAATCGATCCCGAAAGCGACAAGCCCGCGGGCTGACGATCACGAGGTGGCCGCAACGACCTAGTGGTTGTGGGTTTCTTCCGGTTCCAACAGCCGGTGCAGGTGAACGATCACGTATTTCATGTTGGCGTCATCGACATGGGCCTGCGACGCGCCGCGCCAAGCGGTCAATGCCTTGGCATAGCTGGGATAGATGCCGACGATTTCCAGATTATCCGGATCGACGAAATCCTGGCCCTGGGGGTCGGTTACCTTGCCCCCGAACACGAGATGCAGAAGCGCATTCGACATGGTTAGTCCCTTTTCGTTGTTTCGGCTGCCTCTGAATGTCTCCTCACGGATTGTTCATCCGCGGACCAACTGTTATTCCGCCGCATTCACTGGCGGTCGGTGGATTTTGCCCTAAACTAGGGCCAATCCCGCGGACGGGCAATACACCCTACGTCCAGTCCCGCCGCTCCGCGTTTGCGCGCCGGGCACCGCGGCTACCGAAACCACTGAAAGGTCTGCAACGACAATGATCGACCTCTATTCCTGGCCCACGCCCAACGGGCACAAAGTTCATATCATGCTCGAGGAAACCGGGCTTGCGTACAACGTGCATCCCATCAACATCCAAAAGGGTGACCAGTTCCAGCCGGAATTCCTGAAGGTTTCACCGAACAACCGCATCCCGGCGATCATCGACCAGGACGGCCCCGGCGGAAAGCCCTACTCCCTGTTCGAAAGCGGCGCCATCCTGATCTATCTGGCCGAGAAAACCGGCAAGTTCCTGCCGACCGACCCCACGGCCAAGTACGACACCCTGCAATGGCTGATGTGGCAGATGGGCGGCATCGGCCCGATGTTCGGGCAAGCCCACCATTTTCGCGGCTATGCGCCGGTCGATATCCCCTACGCCGTCGATCGTTACACCAAGGAAGCCGGGCGTCTGTACGGCATTCTCGACAAGCGTTTGGGGGAATCGGCTTACCTTGCCGGTCCCAACTACACGATCGCCGATATCGCAACCTTCCCCTGGACCCGGTCCATCGACCGCCAGGGCCACTCCCTTGACGATTTCCCCAACGTGAAGCGCTGGTCCGATGCCATCAACGCGCGGCCCGGGGTCGCCAAGGGTGTCACTGTGCTGGAAGACGTGCGCGGCGAGCGCAAGCCCCTATCCGACGAGGAACGGGCGGTGATGTTCGGCGACAAGCAGTTCGCGAAACGCTGATTATCCGGATTCGAGGCCGAACATCACCGCCCGTTCC
>DNMS01000360.1 GCA_003488105.1 Rhodospirillaceae bacterium | reverse complement strand
TGAACTATGGTGTGTGTGCCGACGTTTGTGTTCCGGCGCGGGCTCATCCCAAAATTGCCATCCCGGCTGGGGCGGCATCTCCAACGACAGGGGCGTCCCTTATTGCAGCAGCCATGAAACAAGCCCCTGCCGACGCTGAAGCCATAAACTTCACACCCGAAGTTACCTTGACCAATGTGGTCGGCAGCGGGGCAGCCTTGCATATCGCGCCCGGCGAAGGGGACTTCCAGCCGACTCTCGCAATTGTAAGTGGGCAGCCTGGCCCCTATTTCGGTGCCTCAAAACCGTTTGAAGAAAATGGTTTTCTGGTTCCCGTGGACAGTGCCGACCCTGAAACCCTGCGAGGGACGACAGTCAATCTGGTCTTGCGATCTGTAGACGGGCGGGCTGCGGAGGGCAATTTCCTGATTCAATAGCGGTTTCGTGGCTGGCACTTTGGCGTCGTCCGCGCTTTAATGCGGCCAAGCATTGGACAACATGTCCATACAAAACCTCTGGAGGCTCAAATGACGATTAAAGTAGGCGACAAGATCCCCGAAGCGACGTTGATGTACATGACGGACAAAGGTCCGACGCCGGTCAAGACGTCGGAATTGTTTGCCGGGAAAAAAGTGGTTCTCTTCGCGTTGCCTGGCGCTTTCACGCCGACCTGTTCCAATCAGCATTTGCCGGGCTTCATCAACAAGGCGGGAGATTTGAACGCAAAAGGCGTCGACTTGATTGCCTGCCTGTCAGTGAACGATGCATTCGTGATGGATGCGTGGGGCAAGGCACAGGGTGCTGATGACAAAGTCATGATGCTGGGAGACGGCAATGGAGACTTTACCAAGGCTGTCGGGCTGGGATTTGATGGGTCCGGTTTCGGTATGGGTACACGTAGCCTGCGTTATTCCATGCTGATCGAGGATGGCGTGGTAAAATCGCTTAATCAGGAAGAAAATCCGGGTGAGGCGAAGGCCTCCGGTGTGGAACACATGTTGACCCTCGTCTGAGGGACTTGCCCAAGGCTTGTTAAAAGAGATCGGTCAAAAGAAGGTCGCTCCACACTGTCACAGGCAGGGGAGCGGCCTTTCTATTTTTTAAAGGGTTCCATACCTGCACGGGCCAGTGCGTCTGCCCGCTCATTTTCCGGGTGGCCGGCATGGCCTTTTACCCAGTGCCATTCAACCTTGTGCCGTTCAATGGCTGCTTCCAGCGCCTGCCAGAGATCCGCATTTTTGACAGGTTTCTTCGCCGCTGTTTTCCAACCGTTCTTCTTCCAGTTGAAAATCCATTTGGTAATACCGTCTTTCAGATAGGTGGAGTCTGTGTGGAGACGCACAATGCAGCTTGTTTTCAATGCATTAAGCGCCTCGACGGCGGCCTGCATTTCCATACGGTTGTTCGTGGTGTCGGCTTCGCCACCGGAAAGCTCTTTCTCTGTCCCTTCGAATATCAAAAGTGCACCCCAGCCGCCGGGCCCCGGATTGCCCGAGCAGGCCCCGTCGGTGAAAATTTCGATCGTTTCGTCCGATGCCGTCATTAATTCAGTCCACGTCCAATCCATATTCGGCGGCGCTTGCCACCCGTTCGTGAAAGCGCAGCTTGGCCACGTATTCCAGGGGGTCCTTGGGCGTCACCAGGGCCCCCGGCGGGGTATTCAGCCAGTCGTACAGGCGGGTCACCAGGAACCGCATGGCCGCGCCCCGGGCGAGCAGCGGCAAGGCCTGAACCTCGTCGGCGCCCAGCGGCCGGGTGCGCGCGTATTCCATGACCAGACGCCGCGCCTTGGTCACGTTGAAGCTGTAATCGGCCTCGAAGCACCAGGCGTTGAGGCAGATCGCGAGGTCGTAGACCAGGAAATCCCGGCAGGCGAAATAGAAATCGATCAGGCCGGTCAACTCCGTCCCGCGAAAGAACACGTTATCGGGAAACAGATCGGCATGGATGATGCCCCGCGGCAGATCCCTGGGCCAGGCCGCCTCGATCGCGTCGAGGTCGCGGTTCAGCTTGTCCCCCAGGCCCACCTGCACGGTGTCGACCCCATCCCCGGCGCTTTTCAGAAGTGGCCGCCAGGCCTCGACGCTGAGCGCGTTGTCCCGCGTGCCCTGGAAATCCGCGCCCGCCAGATGCATCTGCGCCAGGGCCCGGCCAATGCCCGCGCAATGATCGGGCGTCACCCGCCGGGGCCACATGCCCGGCAGGAAGGTGACGATCGCCGCCGGCCGACCGCAGAGAGTGCGAAGCGCCTCGCCGTCGCGGGCCCGCACGGGCAGCGGGCAGGCCACGCCACCGGCGGCCAGATGATCAAGCAGACCGACGAAGAACGGCAGATCTCGGGGATCGACCCGTTTTTCATAGAGCGTCAGGATGTAGGCTCCCGACGACATGGTCAGAAGGAAGTTGGAATTCTCGATGCCCTCGGCAATGCCCTTGAAGGCAACGACCTCCCCCAGGTCGTAGGCGATCATAAATTCGACCAGTTCCTCGTCAGAGACTTCCGTGTAGACAGCCATGGCGGTAATATCTTTGGACTTCGGGCGGCGAACGCCGACGCGTTCGGTCTGTTGGGTGTTGGCCCATAAAACAGCAATTCCCGAGGGGGCGCCAGCAACCCGCCGGCATCGCGCCAACCGCAACGGTTAAACGGACCACCATGCATCGAACACGGCCAATCATCGGAGCGGCGATTCTCGCGGGCTTGGCCCTGGCGGCAGCTGTCTGGCCCGCGCAGGCCGCCCGCGAGGCCCCCGACCGGCCCGCCCTGGGCGGTGAAACCGAATCCCCGGACATCGCCGCCGTGCGCCAGGTTCAGACGGCGCTGGCCAGCCTGGGCCTCTATGCCGGATTCATCGACGGCAAGCTGAACCAGAATCTAACGTCCGCCATTCGCCTGTACCAGCAGCAGGCGGGCCTGAAGGTCACCGGCCGCATCACCGACGCCCTGCGCGACCATCTCGACCGCAGCCTGCGCGTCAGCCGCCTGCTGCGCGATCTGGACAAAACCCGCCGCAAGGCCATGGACGACGCCCGCAAGGCGCTGATGGCCCATCCGGCGACCCGCGATTTGGTCGAAGACGGCGCCGTCCCGCCCGCCGACGCGGCCCGCGACCCGACCCCCTGCTTCGACAAACCGACCGTACGCTGCCTGTTGGCCGAAGCCTTCGAAAGTGCCAAGGCCGTAACCAAGCGCGACCTGCGCGATTGGGCGCTCGGCGAAATTCTTGCGGCCCAGGCCCGCGCCGGGCTGATGACGCAAGCCATGGAAACCACCCGGCGCATCCAGGACCCGCGCTTGATCATGGTCGCACTGCGCGACATCGCCCAGGCCCAGGCCCGCGCCGGCCGCGAAGAAGAGGCCTTGGCCGCCGCCGAGATCATCCCCGAATCGCGAACCCAGATCGAAGCCCTGGCGGTGATTGCCGATACCCAGGCGCGCCACGGATATTTCAAGGCCGCCCAAGGCACGGCGTCGCTGCTCTACAGCATGGCCCGCCACCTCAAAACGCCGTCCGATCAGGTGACCTTCGCCACCCGTGCCGCGGTGGCGCTCTACCGGGCCGGCGACCGGGACGCCGCCAACGCGGCCCTGCATCTGGCGCGGGCCACCGTCACCGACAAAGTGCCGCCGCACCAGAAGGTCGCGGCCTGGCGCCAGGTCGCAGGCGCACTCGCCGATCTCGACCGGCTGGACGACGCCCTTGTCGTGGTCGACGCGGTCGATCAGCGCTCCGACAAGGAAACGGTGATGATCGCCGCCGCGCAATCGGCGATCCGCACGGCACGCCTCGACAAGGCCGTTGATCTGGCCCATGGCATCGACGCCGAACGCTACCGGGTACTGGTCCTGGGCGAGATCGCGGTGGCCATGGCGCGGGCCGGCGACCGGCCCGGCGCCGACGCCGTGATCGACGAGGCCTTCGCCGATGCCGAGGCGATCGGCCTGCCGTTCGCCCGGTCCTATGCCGTCAGCCGCCTGGTCCTGGCCCTCAGCGACATGGCGCGGATCAAGGACCAGCCGCCCGGCGTGCTGGCCGAACGCTTCGTCCGCGCCCGCGACGCCGCCGAGGGCATCAACGATCCGCGCCTGCGCGGCCAGGTTCTGTTCGAAATTTCCGCCCAGCAGCGGCGCGCCGGCATGGCGCCTGAAGACGCCCAGGCCAGCGAAGCCCGCGCCATCGCCGCCGCCGACGCCATTCCCAGCGTGATCAGCCGCGTCTGGATCCACGGCGACGTCGCCACGCTGCACGCGCGGGCCGGCGAAAGCGATCTGGCATGGGGCGCCTTCCACCGCGCCATGGCCGAAGCCCGCAAGATCGATAATTCCTGGGCCCGCGCCCGCACCATGGCCAAGATGGCGCAAACGCTGATCGATCTGGTGACGCCGAAAACGGCGGCGACGGCCGATGAAATGTCCAAGGACACACCCTGATACCGACAACCCGCACGGCCCCGGCGGGCGGGCTTGCCGCCTGGACGCCGGTCCATTAGATTCCCCCGCGTCCCGGCAACCCGCCGGGTGCCGGCCACGCCAAAGACGGAGCCCCCGATGCCCGAGCTTCATTGCGCCCCCACCCATTCCCACGCCGCCCGCGGCATAAACGGCAGGCCCTAGCCCGTGGCGTTCCCCCGTTCCTCCATCGGTGCCGTCGCGGCCCTGCTGAGCATCCTCGTCCTGGGCGGCTGCAGCAGCCTGACCGACAGCGTGATGAACACCGTTGCCGGCAAGGTCCAGCTCGCCTGCCCGCCCCAGAACATCGTGGCCGACGCGTCGCGGCGTCTGACCTACCAGCCGGGCCCGGGCCGCGATCTGATCGACATCGACAACGAGATCATCGTCAACAGGGTTGCCCTGGTCTGCGATTCAAGCGTTGACCGCAGCACCCACGCAGGCACCATGAAGGTCGCCGTCACCACCTACATGGAGGCTGTGCGCGGGCCTGCCAACAAGGACCGCAAGACCAACGTCGAATTCTTCGTTTCCGTTACCGACCGCGCCAACAAGGTGCTGTACCGCGAGGCCTTCACCATCAACCTGGCCTTCGCCGAGAACGAAAGCCGGCGTGAGATCGCAAGCGCCCCCGTGCCCCTGATTCTGCCGATCCAGGCCGGCCAGACGGGCAAGAACTACCGCATCCTGGTCGGTCTCGTGATCACGCGCGAGCAGTTGGAAATGAACCGCCGGGACCGCCGTCCGCGGCTGTAGGCACCGATTCCCACCCCATCCCCATGCCCGCTTCCGCCGGTTGTCCCGCGGTCGCGGTTGACCTTGGCTCATCCGTCGATACAATGGAGTCACAACCTCAGTTGATCGCTGTGGGAGAGTCCGGTCCACGTATGGCCGGCGCCGAAGGAGCAACCGCCCCGGAAACTCTCAGGCACCCGGACCGCAGCAGGATGAGGCTCTGGAAAGTGGGCAGGCTGGCCGATTGATAGGGCCGTGCCCCACCGAAGATGTAAGTCGGCGGCAGCGATCTCGCCGATCAATCTTTCAGGTTCCGAGACAGAGGGGGCGTTCAGACGGTGGTTTTGCCGTTGGAACGCCGTTGAACCCTGCCGTCTCGTCTTTTCGGGCGGCGCCTTAGGACCAAGCCCGGGGAGGCTCCATTGGCCGACGATACGAAAACCCTGAAGACCACGCCGCTGGATGCGCTTCACCGCGAATACGGTGCCAAGATGGTGCCCTTTGCGGGCTATTCCATGCCTGTCCAGTACAAGGCCGGCGTGTTGCAGGAACACCTGCATACGCGCTCCCAGGCGGGCCTGTTCGACGTCTCCCACATGGGTCAGGCGCGCCTGTTGGGATCAAAGGCGGCGGAAGCCATGGAAACCCTGGTGCCGGGCGATATCGCCGGGCTGGGTGCCGGCAACATGCGCTACACCCTTTTGACCAACGACGCCGGCGGCATCCTCGATGACCTGATGGTCACCCATTGCGGCGATTCGCTCTATATCGTGGTCAACGCCGCCTGCAAGGACGCCGATTTCGCCCATATGCGGGCCAAGCTGCCGGACGCCAAGCTCGAAATTATCGAGGATCATGCGCTGCTCGCCCTGCAGGGGCCCAAGGCGGCCGAGGTCCTGGCCCGATATGCACCGGCCGTGCGCCACATGGTATTCCTGACCGGACAGGCCGTCCGCATCAACGACATCCCCTGCTTCATCACCCGGTCGGGCTATACGGGTGAGGACGGATACGAAATATCAATCCCCAACAAGGACGCCGACGCCTTCGCCCGTCTGCTGCTGTCGGAACATGAAGTCATGCCGATCGGCCTGGGCGCGCGGGATTCGCTGCGGCTGGAGGCCGGGCTTTGCCTATACGGCAACGACATCGACACCACCACCACGCCCATCGAGGCCGCCCTCAACTGGACCATCGGCAAGCGCCGGCGGACCGAAGGCGGCTTCCCCGGGGCCGACGTAATCCTGGGCCAGATCAAGGACGGCACGGCGCGCAAGCGCGTCGGCCTGGTGCCGGAGGGCCGGGCTCCCGCCCGCGACGGCACGGAAATCCAAGACCTGGACGGCGCCGTCGCCGGAACCGTGACCTCGGGCGGGTTCGGGCCCACCGTCGACGGCCCCATCGCCATGGGATACCTGCGCACGGAACTGGCCGTGCCCGGCACCCGGGTCAACCTGATGGTGCGCGGCAAGGCGCAACCGGCGGAGGTCGTCAAACCGCCCTTCGTCAAACAGAACTACGTCAAGGACTGACCCCCAACACCACAGCAATCAACAACCGAACACTCTAGGCAGGGAGACCGGCATGACCGTGAAGTACACCAAGGACCACGAATGGATCCGTCTGGACGGCGACGTCGCCACCATCGGCATCACCAATTACGCCCAGGAACAGTTGGGCGACGTCGTGTTCGTCGAAGTGCCCGAGGCGGGCGCCCGTTTCGACGCCGGGGCCGAGGCCGCCGTGGTCGAATCCGTCAAGGCGGCGAGCGAGGTCTACGCCCCCCTGACCGGCGAAATTGTCGAGGGCAACCAGGCCCTGGCCGACGACCCGTCCCTGGTCAATTCCGATCCCGAAGGGGCCGGCTGGTTCTTCAAGATGAAGCCCGACGACCTGTCGCAGATGGACGACATGCTGGACGACGTGGCCTACCGCACTCTGCTGGTCGACCTGGACTGATCCCCGAACCGAGGTAAGGAACCGCACTCATGGCCGCATCGCAATCGGGCGACAGCTTCGCCGACCGTCACATCGGGCCCCGCCCGGGCGAGATCGACGACATGCTCAAGACCCTGGGGCTCGCCACCCTGGACGACCTGACCGTAAAAACGGTGCCGCCGTCGATCCTGAAGCCGGGCGGCTATGAGGCGCCCCCCATGTCCGAGGCCCAGGCGTTGGCCCGCCTGCGCGCCATGGCCGACCGCAACGTGATCGCCAAGACCATGATCGGCATGGGCTATTCCGGCTGCATCACGCCGCCGGTGATCCTGCGCAACGTGCTGGAAAATCCGGGCTGGTACACGGCCTATACCCCCTATCAGGCGGAAATCAGTCAGGGCCGCATGGAAGCCCTGATGAACTATCAGCAGACCATCATCGACCTGACGGGGATGGAGTTGGCCAACGCGTCGCTGTTGGATGAAGGCACGGCGGCGGCCGAAGCCATGACCTTGATGCGCCGGGTCGGCAAGGCCAAGGGCCAAACCCTGTTCGTCGACGCCGGCTGCCATCCGCAGACCATCGCGGTGATCGAAACGCGGGCCGCCCCCTTGGGCATTCCCGTCACCGTCGGCGACCCGTTCACGGACCTGGCGGGCCTGGGCGACGATGTCTATGGTCTGGTCCTGCAATATCCGGCGACGGACGGGGCGATCCGCGATTTCCGCGCCGTGACGGCCAAGGCCCATGACGCGGGCGCTCTGGTCACCGTGGCGGCGGACCTTCTGTCCCTCGTGCTGCTGACCCCGCCCGGCGAATGGGGGGCCGACATCGTCGTCGGCTCGGCCCAACGGTTCGGCGTGCCCATGGGGTTCGGCGGTCCGCACGCCGCCTTCATGGCGGCCAAGGATGCCTTCAAGCGCACCCTGCCCGGACGCCTGATCGGCGTGTCCATCGACAGCCGGGGCAAGCCCGCCTACCGGATGGCGCTGCAGACCCGCGAACAGCACATCCGCCGCG
>DNMS01000292.1 GCA_003488105.1 Rhodospirillaceae bacterium | reverse complement strand
ATTCTTGTCCAGGAAGATCGGCTTGCCGGCCTTGTTGGTCAGCGACATGTGGATATGGCCCGACTGGCCCGGCCAGTCCGGCGACCAGCGCGCCATGAAGGTCGCCATCAGGCCGCGCTTCTGCGCCATGATCTTGGCAAAGGTCTTGAACAGCACGGCCTTGTCGGCGGCGGCGAGGGCGCCGTCGACCTGGATCGCGGCTTCGAGCACGCCCGGCCCCGTTTCCTCGTGCAGGCCTTCCAGGGCCATGTCCATCTTGACGCAGCCGTCGAGGATGTCGCGGTAAAGGTCGCTGTCGACCGTGGAGCGCAGCATGGAATAGCCGAAGAAGCCCGGCTGGATCGGCTTCAGGTCGCGGTAGTTCTTTTCGCGCACGGTCTCCGGCGTTTCCTCGAACATGAAGAATTCGTATTCGAGCCCCGCCAGCACCTTGAAGCCCATCTTGTCGGCCTTGGCCAGGGTCCGGCGCAGCACGGCGCGGGGGCAGACGTCTTCGTACTTGCCGTCGAATTCGCCGAGGAAGAACAGCATGTCGTCCTCCCAGGCGATCTCGCGGCAGCTTTCCGGAATGATCCGCACGGGGGCGTCGGGATAGCCCGTGTGCCAGCCGGTGACGGAGACGTTGTCGTACAGTTGGTCCTTGGAATCCCAGCCCAGCACCACGTCGCAGAAGCCGAAGCCCTTATCGAGGGAGGAGAGGAACTTGTCGGCCTTCATGTACTTGCCGCGCATGATGCCGTCCATGTCGACCACGCCGACCTTGACGTAATCGCATTTGCGCTCGGCGATGATCTTCTTGGCGTCCGCCGCCGTCTTGACCTGTCCCGGTTTCATCTGCCTGTCCCCCTTATTGAAAATCGTTCGGCCCTAGAATTCCAGACGGCCCCCATGGGCGTCCAGGAACAATGCGGCGTATTGCGCCGATGTGAATGGAATGGGATTGCCGCCCGCCGTCGGATCCTCGACCGCCATGGCGCCGACGGTGTCGGCGGCGTCGCCGGGAATGTTCATCTCGGCGAGCGTATGCGGGATGCCGATCTCGGCCCGCAGGTCCAAAATCCAGCGGATCACCCCGGCGGGGGAATGCTCGGCAAGGTCCAAGGCGCGGGCCAGGTCCGTCAGATTCTGCGCCACGGCGTCCTTGTTGGCGTTGACCACATAGGGCATGAGCACGGCGTTGAGCAGCCCGTGATGGGCGTCGTAGAGGGCCCCCAGCGGATGGGCCAGCGCATGAATGCCGCCGAGACCGCGCTGAAACGCCGTCGCCCCCGCCATGGCCGCCGCCATCATGTGGGACCGGGCCGCGATGTTCTTGCCGTCCGCAACCGCCGTGGGCAGCCAGTCCTTGACCAGGCGCATGCCCTCCAGCGCCACGCCCTTGGCAAACGGGTGATAGAAGGGTGCCAGATAGGCTTCCAGATTGTGCGACAGGGCGTCCATGCCCACCGCCGCCGTCACATGCGCCGGCAGGCCGATGGTCAGGGCCGGGTCGGCGATGGTGACGCTCGGCATCATCTTCGGATGAAAGATGACCTTCTTCACGTGGCGCGCACTGTCCGTAATGACCGAGGCACGGCCGACGTCCGATCCCGTGCCCGACGTGGTGGCGACGCAGACGTTGGGCGCGATGCCGGCCGGATCGGCGCGGGTCCAGTTGTCGCCCACGTCCTCGAAATCCCACAAGGGCCGGGTCTGCCCGGCCTGAAAGGCGATGGCCTTGCCGGCGTCGAGCGCGCTGCCGCCGCCGAAGGCGATGACGCCGTCGTGTTTGCCGGCCTTGAACGCGGCGACCCCGGCCTCGACATTTTCCAGGGTCGGGTTGCCCTTGATGGCGGAGAACACTTTGACGGCAAGCCCCGCCCCCTCGACCGCCCGAACGGCGTCCGCCACCATGGGCAGGGCCGCCAGGCCCGGGTCCGTGACCAGCAGCGGATTGGCCATGCCCGCCTGTGCGCAGGCGTCGCCCAGTTCCGACAGCCTCCCGGCGCCGAAGCGGATGGAGGTCGGGTAATTCCAGTTCCCTTTAAGGGGCATCGTTGTCATTTGCGTCAGACCTGCGTGCGAAGGTGAAAGGACATGGGCCGGGTCAGGTGATCATAGCCGAGCGGCGACAGGGTGCAGCCCCGGCCCGAATTCTTGACCCCGGTCCAGGCGAGCGCCGGGTCCAGGTAGTCGGCCCGGTTCATGAACAGGGTGCCGGTTTCGATACGGTTGCCCAGCGCCAGGGCCGCGTCCGCATCCGCCGTCCAGATGCTGGCGGTCAGGCCGAAGTCGCTGTCGTTCATCAGGGCCACGGCCTCGTCGTCGGATTTGACCTTCATCACGCCGACCACGGGGCCGAAGGATTCTTCCGTCATCACCCGCATGGCATGATCGACGCCGGTCAGCACCTGCGGCGCCATATAGGCGCTACCCGCCCCGTCGCGGGGGAACGCGGCCGGGTCGATCAGGGCCTTCGCACCCGCCTGGACGGCGTCCGCGATCTGGCCGCGCACGAAGTCCGCCGCCTTGGGCCGCACCATGGGACCCAGCTTCGTGGCATCGTCGAGGGGATCGCCCAGAACGTATCCCTTGGCGAGATCGGTCATGCCCTGGACGAAGTCGTCGTAGACGTCGGCGTGAACGTAAACCCGCTCGATCCCGCAGCAGCTTTGCCCGGAATTGAAGAATGCCCCGTCGGTCACGTTCTCGATGGCATGCGCCAGATTGGCGTCGGCGCGGACATAGGCCGGGTCCTTGCCGCCCAGCTCCAACCCGATCCCGATGAAGCGGCCCGCCGCCGCCTGCTCCATGGCCGCCCCGCCGGGGACGGAGCCGGTGAAGGCGACGAAATCGATCTCAGGCGATGCCACCACGCGGGCGGTCTGATCATGGGTCAGATGCAGGACCTGAAACAGGCCGTCGGGCGCACCGGCGGCTTCGAACGCGCGGGCGATGCGCTCCCCACACAAGGGCGTTTGCGTCGCGTGCTTCAGGACCACCGCGTTGCCCGCCATGATCGCCGGCACGATGGCGTTGACCGCCGTGAGGTACGGATAATTCCAGGGGGCGACGACCAGCACGACGCCCAAGGGCATGCGCCGGATGAAGCGGGTGAAGCCCGGCTTGTCCGAGGCCGGCCGGTCGGCCAGCGCATCGCCCGCGATGGCGATCATGTGCCGGGCCCGTTCCGCGAAGCCGTTGACCTCGCCGGCGCCATAGCGCGCGGGGCGGCCCATCTGGCGGGCCAGTTCCTCGGAAATCGCATCGGGTTCTTTGATGAAGGCATCGACCATGGCCGTACACAGCGCCGCCCGCTCGGCGACCGGCACATTGCGCCAGGTGGCCTGACAGGCCTGGGCGCGCTCAAGCGTGGTTTGAATATGAGCGTCGGAAGCGGCGGGCCGTTCGGCGTAGACCGCGCCGTCGATGGGGGAGATGCATTTGAGGATTTCGGTCATGGGCACTCGGTCTCATGGGCGGGGAAAGGCGGACGTTAGCCCGCCGATCCGGCGCGCGCCAGGGTGTTTCTAGCCCTCGAACCGCACGCCCGTCGTCTGGGCGCGCAGGCGCGGGTCCGGCGATTTCACGGTCACGGGCCGACCCGCCAGCACCTCGCGGCAACGCGCGAGGGTCTCAAGCTCCAGGCGCTCCATGGCCTCATGGGTGAAGAAGGTCAGATGCGGCAGCAGGATCACGTTGTCCATGCCGAACAGGGGGCTCAGGGGATGGCCTTCGAGCATCAGTGGCTCCTGGCTGTAGACGTCGAGCCCGGCGCCGGCGATGCGGCCTTCCAGCAAGGCGCGGACCAGGGCGGCCTCGTCGATCACCGCTCCGCGCGCCACGTTGAGAATGATCGCGCTCGGCTTCATGGCCGCCAGTTCCTTGGCCCCGATCAGGCCCCGGGTTTCGTCGTTCAGCACGGAATGGACGGAAACCACATCGGCCCGCGCCATCAACTCCATCAGGTCGGCCACGGGCTCGATCCCGATCTGCATCAATTCCGCCGGCGGCGTATGGGGGCTGTAGGCGATGACATGCGCCCCGAACCCGGCCCCCGCCATCTGCGCGAAGGCGCGGCCGATGCGCCCGGCCCCCACGATGCCAACGGTCTTGCCCGCGATGTCGTTGGCATCGTGGGGGCCGGG
>DNMS01000301.1:4617-4901 GCA_003488105.1 Rhodospirillaceae bacterium | reverse complement strand
TGGCAGGTCGGGGGCGAAGGCAGCCTGATTTCCCAGATCCGCGCCATCGCCCCCGACCTGCCGATCGCCGCGGCGCTGGACATGCACACCAACCTTTATCCCGAGTTGGCGGAAAACGTGACCAGCCTTGCGGGCTATCAGACCTACCCCCATACGGACCTGTACGAAACCGCGCAGCGCGCCGGGCGACCCGTCTATGCCCTGCTGCGGGGGGAGGCCCAGCCGACCGTGGCCTGGGGCAACCGGCCCATGCTGCCCCATGTCATGCGCCAGGGCTCGGACAA
>DNMS01000301.1:0-4441 GCA_003488105.1 Rhodospirillaceae bacterium | reverse complement strand
CCCTGTTCACGGGCTTTCCCCATGCGGACATCCACAACGCCGGGGTGTCCGCCGTGGTGGTGACGGATGGGGACCGGGCCCTTGCCGAGAAGTATCGGGACGAGTTGTTGGATTTCGCCTGGAACGAGCGCAAGGCCTTCGTCTACGAGATCGAGCCCCTGGAAAGTTCCATCGCCCGCGCCAAGGAAATCAAAAAGGGCGAGGGTCCGGTCGTGCTGCTGGACCATTACGACAACGCGTCCTCCGGCGGCACGCAGGACACCATGACGGTGCTGGGTGCGATTTTGGCGGCCGGGCTGGACGACGTCGCGGCCTTCGCGATCTGTGATCCGGACGCCGTGCAGAAAATGACCCAGGCCGGCATCGGGGCGGAGATCACCCTGGACCTCGGCGGCAAGGTCGACATGCCTGCGATTGGGGAGACGGGCAAGCCGCTGAAAGTCACCGGGCGGGTCAAGGTGCTGACCGACGGCATCTACAAGAACAAGGGCCCGGCGTCGCGCGGCGTGACCATGGACATGGGGCCTTCGGGCGTGCTGGACACGGGGAAGGTCCAGATCTGCGTGATCTCCCGCCAGCAGGAACCCAACGACACGGCCTGTTTCACCTCGCTCGGCATCGATCCCGAGGAAAAGACCTTCCTGATGCTGAAAAGCCGCATCCATTACCGCGCCGGGTTCGGACGCCTCGCGAAACAGGTCATCGAATGCGCGGGGTCCGGTGTCTGCGGCTCGGACTATTCAAAGCTCGATTTCAAGAACGTGCGGCGGCCGATCTATCCGCTGGACAATCTCAACGACCCGACGCCCTAGGGCATCAGAACAGTGTCTTTGCCGCACCCGTGTCCTTGACGACGCGAAAGCCGATGTGGTCGACCGGACCGCCGGTGCCGCAACCGCCCGAATAGACCTTGTCGACGAAGAACGGCACATGGGCACGCTCATCGCCCTGGACCACACGGTTGGCGCAAAGCGCCGGATCGCTGAGTTGTTCGATCGTCCACGGCCGGCGGTTTTCCGCGTCCGAGGAAAACCAGCAGGTCAGGGTCCATTCCCAGACGGAGCCCGTCATGTCGGCGATGGACCAGGGGTTTTCCCCGTTGCCGCCGACCGCGCGGGTCGGCCGGAAAGCGGTGAACGTGGCCGTGCGGATCATCTGCCGCTGGGCGATGAGGTCTTCGATCGTGTCCTTGGATACGTCCTGCCCGGCGAAGGCGGCATAGGCCCATTCTTCTTCCGTCGGCAGGCGATAGGTGTCCCCGGTGATGGCCGACAGCCAGCGCGTGAACAGAACGGCGTCGAGCCAGGAAACCCGCGTCACCGGATGGCTGCCGGTCTGATAGGGCCGCCGTTTGGCTTCGCGCGGGCAGCCGCCCTCGGCATGGCACAGGTTCCACTGATCGATGGTGATCTCGTGCCGGCTGATCTCGAACGGCCGGCGGATGGTCACGGGTTTGGAATGGTACTTCCGGCCGAAGGAATTGGGGACCAGGATCGTCAGGTTGTAGCGGCCCGGAACGACCTTGGTCATCTCCAATCCGGCCAGGGTCCGCTTGGGCGTCTTCGGGCTGGCGGCGGGCCAGATGACGATCAGCGCGAGCGCGGCGATCCCGGCCAGGAGGACAGCGAAGACCGTTCGGTTGCGCATGTCACCCTCTTGCCCCGTCTCCCCTACTTCAGGGTTTTCAGATAGGCGAGAATATCGGCCTTTTCCTGGGCGCTTTTCAAACCGGGGAACCGCGCCGTGGTCCCGGGCAGAAACCGCCCGGGGTTGGACAGGAATTCCAGAAGGTTCTTATCGTTCCACGTCAGCCCGGAATTCTTCATCGCGGTCGAATAGTCGTATCCCGGGATCGACGCGGCGGGTTTGCCGTAGATGTCGAACAGGGTCGGGCCGAACACCACCCGGCCGCCTTTTTCGAAGGAATGGCAGACGATGCAGTGCTTTTTCGCGGCGGCCATTCCATCCTTGGCGTTGCCGGCCGTTTCCTTGGGCGCGGTGGCGTCCGTCAGGGTCTTGAAATAGGCCAAAAGCTCCGCCCGCTGGGCCGGTTTCTTGATCCCGGCAAAGCTCATCTTGGTGCCCTTGACGGTCTTTTTCGGGTTGGTGATGAACTCCATAAAGGTCGCTTCATCCCAAACGATGCCCGAATTCAACAGGGCCTTGGAATACTTGTAATCCGTGACGTGGCCGGCCGGCTTGCCCAGCACGCCGAACAGGTTGGGGCCAAGCCGATTCTTACCGCCCTTGTTCAGGGTGTGGCAGGCCGTACATTTCTTGGCGATCTTCTTGCCGTTTTCGACATCATCCGCCGCCCAGGCACCCGATGCCGCCAAACCGATGGCCAAAGCCATCCAGATGGAAAACGCATGTGCAATCTTCACGACACTCTCCTGATCCTGCGCCCCCGATTAAGGTGGGGTTAGGGGATATGGTTCACGCGCTATGATTTGATCTGGCTGGGTTTGCGGACCTGCTTCATCAGGTCGTCATTCCATTCGCCATCGACCTCGAAATGGGCCGACGCCCCTTTGAGAACGGCCTCGATCAAATTGTGGTTCACATAGGCATAGATGCCCGGCTGCCGGAACGTATAGATCGCGCAACCGGCGGCCCCCCCGGCGATGAACCAGGTTTCCAGCCCCGTCTGGGGCGGATCCGTGAACGACCCGGTCGACCAGACATAATCCCCATGGCCGCCGATCAGGTGCGGGCGGGTGTCCCGGTTGGCCTGGGAATGCACCATCAAGACCGATTCCCCGACGCTGGCCTTGAGAGTACCCTCGCCAAGCAGGGCGCCGACGGCGCCGTTGAACACCACGTGGCTGGGGGTCAAGGTCGCCATGACCCGCAATGAATCGGCGTAATCCTCGCCGGCCGTTTCGTACTTGATGTATTCGTCGTGCTCGTCCTTGGCCAGGTAGTAATCCTGTTCGCCGATGTAGTAGGCGCGGTCATAGCGGATGGGCGTGCCGTCAGCGGCCTTGAGGCCGTCGCGCGGCAGCACCATGATCGCGCCGTTCATGCCGTGGCAGACGTGATAGGGGATCATCGCCCCGCCCGGCGCGCAGTGATAAACGAACACCCCGGGCTTCGTCGCCCGGAACCGCAGCACGGCTTCCTCGCCCGGCGACACATGGGTCAACCCGCCCCCGCCGAGCGCCCCGGTCGAGGCATGGAAATCGATGTTGTGTTCCATGGCGCTGGTCTCGGGATTGACCAGGGTCAGCTCCACATAGTCGTCCTGATGGACGACGATCATCGGGCCGGGAACGGATCCGTTGAAGGTCAACGCCCAGATCTCGGCCCCTTCGTCGTCCAGCACCATCTTCTTTTCTTCGATGTCCAGCCGGACCTCGACAACCTTCGGGCCGCCGGTCGCCACCTGTTCGTGCTTGGGCAGAAACGGCGGCGCGACCATTTCCTGTTTGACCCGCGGCAGGGCGGCAATTTGTTTTTCCGACAAGGGAGCCGATGCCTGGGGGGGCTTAGGGACCGCCGCATGGGCGGGATTGCTGACCATATCCATAGCCAACAGCCCGCCGCCAACAGTAGCGGTGCCTGAGAGGAAGTTTCTGCGGGAGACGGTGGACCGAATTCCAGGGGTCTTTTCCATGTTCAACTCCGGCGTTGGAATTTACTTGGCCGTTCGGCCGCGACATGGAATTTTCTGCGTCGCAATTTTGACGCTAACTCCCCCCGCCGGTCTGCACCTTGACTTCGATCAAAACTGCGGCAAATTCGTAAAATCACGAAATCGCGGCAACAGGCGGAAAGTCGACGATAACCCACTGAAAATATGTAACATTAAATGCTCGGACGCTGGCCCGCCGTTGCGTTCAGCGCCCTTTATTTTTCCGCCTTGTCCGCCTGGATGATCTGTTCCACGACATCGGTCATGTCCGTCCCGACCACGTCCGGCTTCCGATAGAGCGGATGATAAGGCGCGCCGGAGCGGTCGATATAGGCCGCCTGCATGCCGGCGGACATGGCGCCGTGGGTATCCCAGTCATGGGTCGCGACAAGGCGCAGGTCCTGTATCGGCGTTCCAAGATGATCCGCCACGAAACGGTAGACCTTGGGATCGGGCTTGAAGCTGCCCGTTTTCTCGACGGAGACAACATCGTCGAAACTCTCGTTCAAACCGGCGTTGGCGATCTGGCTGCTCACCAGGTCGAGGGAGGAATTGGAGAACGCGACGGTCCGGTAGCCGGCGGCGCGCAGTCGCGCCAATGCCGGCTTGATGTCGGGATGTGGGTTCAGGCCGGCGAAGCCCTTGAGAATGTCCGTACGTCTGTCCTCGGAAAGCGTCACGCCGCGGCGCGCGGCGACGGCGTCCAGGGTGATCGCCGCCAGACGGGCAAACCCCGTTTCCACACCGGTCAGGACACAGACGGTCGACGTCTGCAGCAGCATGGCGAACCAGGTGGCAATGACGCCG
>DNMS01000300.1:8094-8794 GCA_003488105.1 Rhodospirillaceae bacterium | reverse complement strand
GGCCTTCGCCGCCCAGGCCGACGTCACCATCGCCGAGGACGGGGCCCGGTTCTCCATGCCGGAAATGGACGGCAACCTGCCGCCGACCCTGGCGATTTCCGCCGCCCTGCCGAAAATGCCGGCCAAGGCCGTGCTCGACATGGTGCTGACCCGGGACGAGATCGACGCCCAAACAGCCCATGCATTTGGGATGGTTTCCCGGATCGCGCCCCGTGGCGGCCTGACGGCGGCAGTCGATGCCTATATCGCCAAGTTGGCCGACCGGGATCGCGACGCCCTGGTCGCGATCAAGGAATACATGCGCCTGGCCCCGACCATGGACCTTGCCGGGCAGGCCCGTTATGGGGCAAACCTGATCGCGGTCGAGATGACCTCCCAAGATAAAGCTTAAGAACAGGACCAATCCATGCCCACGATTTCCGTTAACGGCGAAACCCTTCATTACCGCCAGGCCGGCAGCGGCCCGACCCTGTTGATGCTGCACAGCCTGGGCACCAACGGTTATCTGTGGGAAGGCCAGATCGCGGCATTGCAGGACAGGTTCACCTGCGTCGCCCTGGATGCCCGCGGCCACGGCCGCTCGTCCAACCGGGGCGGCGTGACCATGCAGGCCGTCGCCGAGGACGCCCATGCGCTGCTGACGGAACTGGGCCTGCTGCCCGCGCACATCATGGGGATATCCATGGGCGGGCTGCAATGT
>DNMS01000300.1:6926-8039 GCA_003488105.1 Rhodospirillaceae bacterium | reverse complement strand
CGGGGCGGGCTGCAATGTGCCCGCCTGCACGCCCTGGCCCCCGATGATGTGTTGTCCATCGTCTACGCCGACAGCTTCGCCTTCATGGGCGCGGCGGGACCGGACCGGGTCAAGGGCATGGAAGCCAAGATGGCGACCATGACCATGACCGAGTTCGCCAAGGACTATGCCGACAGCACCCTGCTCCCGGCGACGGGCAAGACCCATCATCAGGCCCTGATCGCCGCCATCACCGGCATGACCAAGGACGATTACCTGGACGCCGTGCGCTCCGTCTTTACCGAGGACGTGCGCGATTACCTAACAGGCATCGACAAGCCCATGCATATCGTCACCGGCGACCAGGATCAGCGCACCCCCCTGGCGGCGGCGGAAAGCGTTCAGGCCCTGGTCAAGGGATCGACGCTCGAGGTCATTCCGAACGCGGCGCATCTGTCCAACATCGACAATCCGAATGGCTTCATGGCCGCCGTGGGGCCTTTCCTCGACCGCGTTCGGGGATAGCAGCCCCCTTGGGCCACCTTGTTTTCCCCTGACCGACACCCGTTAATGGTGCATTCTATTATATTCATTGCGTTCCCGGCGGGTGGTTTTTATTAATGACCCTGCCTTGAGGAATCCGCCGGAAAGCAACGCTTCTTAATGTCTGAACGCTCGGACGACGACGTCCTTAAATCTGTTCTGGAAGGCAGCCCGATCGGCGCAGCCATCCTCGACGTCGCGAGCGGCAAGCGCCTGTTCGTGAACAGCCGTCTCGTCACTATGTTCGGCGCCGCGTCGGCCGACGATCTCCTGAACAACGACATTCAGGAAACCTGGGTCGATCCTAACGCGTTCACCAACGCCTATGCGCAATTCAGCAAGGGCGAACTGTTGGTGAACGTTGAATCGGAACGCAGGCGTTTCGACGGAACCAGATGGTGGGTGCTGATGAATACGCAGCCCATTACCTTCGAAACCCGAAAGGCCGGCATTGTCTGGCACATCGACATTTCAGACCGCAAGAACGCGGAAGCGCAAATTCTCCAGGCCAAAAAAGAGGCTGAGGCCGCCAGTCATGCGAAATCTGATTTCCTCGCCCATGTCAGCCACGAGTTGCGCACGCCGCTGAAC
>DNMS01000300.1:5762-6652 GCA_003488105.1 Rhodospirillaceae bacterium | reverse complement strand
GCATCAATCCCGCCAACCGGATCGAATACGCCAAGAACATCTTTGCGTCGGGTGGGCATCTTTTGGGAATTATCAACGATATCCTCGATTTATCGAAGATCGAAGCCGGGGAATTCGAACTGGACCAATCTTCGTTCGACATCAATGACGTTCTCACAACCGCGCAACAGATGATGAACAGTTTGGCGGAACTCGACGGCATCACCATGAACTTTGCGCCGTCCGCCGGCCCGATCTCTCTTTTCGCGGACAAGCGCGTGGTGACGCAAATCATCGTCAACCTGTTGTCCAACGCCATTAAGTTCAACAACAAGCACGGATGCGTGACCCTTGCCGCCTCCGTCCTGCCCGACGGCGGCCGGTCGATCACCGTCGCAGATACGGGGATCGGTATCGCCAAGGACGACTTCCCGAGGGTTCTCGCCCCGTTCGGGCAGGTCCGCACCAGCTCGCACCGGGCCTATGGGGGCACCGGCCTGGGTCTTTCCCTTTCGAAATATCTGGTGGAACTGCACGGCGGCGCGCTTCAGCTGTTCAGCACGCTGGGCCAAGGCACGACGGTCGAGATCACGTTTCCGCCGGCACCGGCGGAAGCGTAGATCGTCCGGCGGCATGACTTGCCCACGCACCTTCAATCGGACGGCTCCGCGACATTGGGATGGGTAAGAGTCCCCTGCGATGCCGAATAGGAGACCCGCGCAGATCGTTGATCCGTTTGGCTTTCAATTCTAGTAAGGTGCCGCGCTTTCTAACCAACAGATCAGGATCTCCCCTCCCTTGGCACCTCCCATCCTCCATCTTCGCGACATCGACCTGACTTTCGGCGGCACGCCCTTGCTGGAAGGAGCGGAGCTTGCCGTCATGCGCGGCGACCGCCTGTGCCTGGTCGG
>DNMS01000300.1:4040-5485 GCA_003488105.1 Rhodospirillaceae bacterium | reverse complement strand
TATCTGGCGCAGGAACCGGACCTGTCCGGCCATGCCACGACCTTGGACTATGTCGAGCACGGCCTGGCGCCGGGCGACGACCCCTACCGGGCGCAATACCTGTTGGATCTCCTGGGCCTGACCGGCCAGGAAACCCCACGTCATCTGTCCGGCGGCGAGGCCCGGCGCGCGGCCCTGGCCCGGGCCCTGGCGCCCAAGCCCGATATCCTGCTGTTGGACGAGCCAACCAACCACCTGGATCTGCCCGCCATCGCCTGGCTGGAAAAAGAGCTGCGCTCCCTGCCGTCCGCCATCGTTATGATCAGCCATGACCGCCGGTTCCTGGAAAACCTGTCGCGCGCGACCCTGTGGCTCGACCGGGGCGAGGTCAAACGCCTGGAACAGGGGTTTTCCGCCTTCGAGGAATGGCGCGACGAATTGCTGGAACAGGAAGGCACGGCCCGCCACAAACTGGATCGCAAGATCGCCGCCGAAACCCATTGGCTGATCCACGGCGTCTCGGCCCGGCGCAAGCGCAACCAGCGCCGGCTCGGCAACCTGATGGACATGCGCCAGCAGAAACGCGAACTGCGCCAGGTAACGGGCGAGGTCAAGCTGGCCGCCGCCCAGGGCGAGACCTCGGGCAAACTCGTGATCGACGCCGAAGACATCACCAAGGCCTACGGCGACCGCACCCTGATCGACGGCTTTTCCACCCGCATCCTGCGCGGCGACCGGGTCGGCATCATCGGCCCCAACGGGGCGGGCAAGACGACCCTGCTGAACATCCTGACCGGCCAGGCTGCCCCCGACACGGGCAAGGTCAAGGTCGGCGTGTCAGTCGAGATGGTGACCCTGGACCAGAAACGCGAAAGCCTGAACCCCAGGACCAGCCTGTCCGACGCCTTGACCGACGGCAGCGGCGACACGGTTTCCGTGGGTGGTGAGCCGCGCCACGTTATCAGCTACATGAAGGACTTTCTGTTCCTGCCCGAACAGGCTCCCACACCCATCGGCGAGTTGTCGGGCGGCGAGCGCGGGCGGCTGATGCTGGCACGCGCCCTGGCCCGCCCGTCCAACCTTCTGGTGCTGGACGAGCCGACCAACGACCTGGACCTGGAAACCCTCGACCTGCTGCAGGAAATGGTCGCCGATTACGAAGGCGCCGTGCTGCTGGTCAGCCATGACCGTGATTTCATCGACCGGGTCGTGACCTCGACCGTCGCCTGGGAAGGCGAAGGCCAGTGGCGGGAATATCCCGGCGGCTACTCGGACATGCTGACACAGCGCGGTGAGGCGCCGCAGCGCGGCAAGGCGAAGAAGGACAAGGGATCGGCCAAGTCTGCCGCCGCGCCGTCCTCGCCGGGTGCGCCCAAGGAAAAGCGTAAGCTATCCTTCAAGGACAGCCACGCGCTGAAGATCCTGCCCGAGCGCATGGCCAAGCTTGAGGAAGAGATCGCGGGCCA
>DNMS01000300.1:2701-3746 GCA_003488105.1 Rhodospirillaceae bacterium | reverse complement strand
AAGGCCGAAGCAAAGCTGGCCACCCTGGAAGAGGAATGGCTGGCGCTTGAGATGAAGCGGGAAGAAGTCGAAAGCGGCTAAGTTCCAGGCCCAGCCCGCCAATCAGTCGTCAGACCCCGACCGGGAAGGAGGGGCCGCGATGCGGTCAACCCCACGGAGCTTCTGACCGGCTTTGGCCTCAGCGGCGGCCGCCTCGGCGCGGGGTTCGTCAAAAGTGTACTTTTTGATCGCCCGCTTCAGGTCCTGCATCAACTGAATCCCGATCTCGCCGCCGTCGCCGGTGATCTTGTCGCGGAACACGCTGCGCATGGTATCGACGTGAGCCTTGATGACCTTGACCGCCCGGTCCTCGGTCGGACAGGGCGCCTGGGTCATCTTGTACAGCATCTCGCCGACGCTGGTGATGATGGGATAGCCGAAGGTCCCGCCCTGGCCGCGCAGTTCATGGGCCAGCAGGTTGATGTTCTTGAAATGACGGGCGCGCTGATCCACCGACTGCTGCAGCGCGCGCTCACAGATGCTCGACAGAGTCGCCAGATAGCCCAGCGCCCAGTCGTGGAATTCCAGGCCCTTGCGCTGAAGGTGTTCATCCGCCGCCTGCAGGTGGCGCAGGGGTAGTTCGCCCGGCGGGCTCATGCCCAGGCCGCCGACCTTTTCCTTCAGCTTGTTGGGCAGGCGGAACAGGAAGACATCGCCGTCGTTCCTGGGACGGCGCACGCGGTCCGAGGAATAAACGATGGTCGCGTCCTTTTCATTTATCCGGCGCCGGTCGTAGGGGGTCTTCGGGTCGCTCTTGCGGTGCCGGTCGGGACCGAAGTATTCGCGGGTGGCGACGAACTGACGGGGAAAGTCGACGACCTCGAGCACCCGGTTGCTGACGGTCTGGGCGGAAAACGGCTTGGCCAGAAACTCGCTGGCCCCGCCGTCGCGGGCCTTCTCGACGTTGTCCGTGTCGGCGGCACCGGACATCATGATGAAGGGCATGAAGCGATTGGGGGATTCCTTGCCCTGGCGGACCCACTTCAGCAGCAGGTGGCCGTCGATC
>DNMS01000300.1:1658-2516 GCA_003488105.1 Rhodospirillaceae bacterium | reverse complement strand
AAATGATCATATCCACGGGACAGCCGTAAGGGCCGTGATGGGCGCTCAGGAACTCGATTGCTTCGACGCCGTTCTCCGCGGTGATCACCTGACCGGCCCCGAGGGTTTTCAGCACATCCTGCAATATCTTGAGGACGAAACGGTTGTCATCGACCAGAAGGAAGGTCAACCGCTCCAGATTGTATACGCCCATTGCTTCTCAACGGAGGGAGCCAGCCCCCTCGCCACCGTTCTACACGTTGTTCACCCATGGCGTTTTTCCCTTGGCGTCTTAAAGTTGCGCCTGATACCGCACTCTACTTAACTTGAATCATTTGCAAAGCCAATAATGTTGAAAATCAGACCATTAGAATACTCTAATGGCACAACCGATACGTTATCCCCAAAGATCCGGTACGGGCGGATGAATGCGCCCATCCGCGAAGTCCAGACTCGGATCGCGATCTTCACGCAGCAGCAGCGGGCCATCCAGGTCGACGACGCGGGCCCGATCCATCAAAAGCGTGGCCGGCGCCATGGCCAGCGAGGTCGCGACCATGCAGCCGACCATCAGCCCGAACCCGCGCGCGCAGGCGGCATCGGCCAGATCGAGGGCCGCCGTCAGGCCACCGGTCTTGTCCAATTTCACATTGACCATGTCATAGAGCCCGACAAGGCGATCCAGGTCCCGGACCGTGTGGCAGCTTTCGTCGGCGCAGATCGGAATCGGATAGCCAAGGCCGCGCAGGATGTCGTCGCCGTGGACAGGCACGGGCTGTTCGAGCATTTCCACACCCATGTCGGTGAGGAACGGCGCCAGATTTTCCAGCCGGTGTAGGTCCCAGCCCTCGTTGGGATCGACGACCAGACGGGCCTTAG
>DNMS01000300.1:0-1489 GCA_003488105.1 Rhodospirillaceae bacterium | reverse complement strand
GCCTTGGCCAGGCGGCGGGCCTGGATCGCCATGTCCTGGGGGCTGGCGATGCCGATGGTTTCCGCCGTCACCGCGGGCATGGGTTCCGGCAGGCCGGCCAGATCCCAGGCGCGCCTGCCCGCCTGCTTGCATTCCAGGTCCCACAGCGCGCAGTCCACGGCGTTGCGCGCCGCCCCCGCCGGAAGAAGGTCAAGCAGATCGCGGCGGCCGATGCCCTCGGCCACGGCGTCGGCGACCTCGGCGATCTGATGAATCACGCTGTCGACCGTTTCGCCGTAATGCGCATAGGGCACGCATTCACCGCGCCCGGCCCACCCGTCGGCGTCCTCGACCTCACAGACGACGACCCGGGCCTCGGTCTTGACGCCGCGCGAAATGGCGAAAGGCCGGGCCAGGGGCCAGCCCTGATCGACGGCGGACAGGCGGCGCGCCCCCGCCATGGTTACAGCTTCCCGATGGCGTCGACGATGGGCCCGACGCCCGTGCGCACCGCATCGACGGCGGGCAGGCTCAGGCGCTCGGCGACCTCGGCCAGATAGGCCGTGGCCCGCGCATCGTCCATGGAACTGGTGTTCACGGACACGCCGACGACCTTGGCGTCGGGCTCGAACATTTGTGCCATGCGTTCGTTGACCGCGATGCAGTCTTCCAGCGCCGGCACAGGCACGCCGGGGGTGCCGCGCATTTCCAGCCGCGCCGCGTCGTGGCACAGCACCAGGGCATGGGGCCGCGATCCGTGGATCAGGCCCAGGGTGACCCCGGAATAGGAGGCATGGAACAAGGAGCCCTGCCCCTCGACCACGTCCCAGTGGTCCGGATCGTTCGCGGGTGTCAGCCATTCGGCGGCCCCGGCGATGAAATCGGCGACCACGGCATCGACGGACGCCCCGTCGCCGGCGATGAAGATCCCGGTCTGGCCGGTGGCGCGGAAATCCGCCTTCATGCCGCGTGCCTTCATGTCCCGTTCGATGGCAAGGGAGGTGAACATCTTACCCACGGACACGTCCGTGCCCACGGTCAAAATCCGCCGGCCGGTCCTGGCCTGTCCCGAGGCCACATCGAAATCGCGCGACGGATGGCGGGCATCGGTCAGGAGCCGCCCGTGGCGGGCCGCCGCCTCGGCAATGGCCGGCACGTCGCGGAGCCGCCGGTGCAGCCCGGCGGCCACGTCCATGCCGGCCTCGATGGCCTCGACGATAACCCCGACCCAATGGTCGGGGATCACCCCGCCCCGGTTGGCAACGCCGATAACCATGGTTTTGCAGCCGGCCTTGAGCGCGTCGGCGATGGTCATGTCGGGAATGCCCAGATCGGCCTTGCAGCCGGCCAGGCGAAGCTGGCCCTTGCACCATTCGGGCCGCCAGTGGACGACCCCGATGGCGACCTTGGCCGCAAGCTGGTCCGGCGCGTCGCCGACGAACATCAGGTAGGGGGTCGCGAGTGCCATGGCGGGTCTCCCGGCAGGTTCATCCAGGCAAGGAGCCTAACA
>DNMS01000424.1:13344-13909 GCA_003488105.1 Rhodospirillaceae bacterium | reverse complement strand
ACAGGCGGATATCGAAGTCATCGCGCTGGCCGCCCATATCCTGGACGACCTCGGCGTGGCCAAGGATGTGCGGCTGGAACTCAACACCCTGGGCGATCCGGAAAGCCGTCAGGCCTATCGGGGTGTGCTGCTCGACTACTTGGCCACGTACCGCAATGATCTGTCCGAAGACAGCCGCACGCGGATGGACAAGAACCCGCTGCGCATCTTCGATTCAAAGGACAAGGGCGACCAGGACATCATGTCCTCGGCGCCGTTGCTGCAGGATCACCTGAACGACACCTCGCGGGTGTTCTTCGACGAGGTTCTGGCCGGGCTTGACGCATTAGGCATCGCCTATGAGGTCCAGCCCCGATTGGTTCGCGGCCTTGATTACTATTCCCACACCGCCTTCGAATTCGTCACCGGCACCCTGGGCGCCCAAGGCACCGTCCTGGCCGGTGGCCGCTATGACGGCCTGATGGAACAGATGGGTGGCCGCGCGACGCCGGGTATCGGCTGGGCCGCCGGGGTCGAACGCCTGTCCATGATGCTCGGCACGGCGCCGGCGGGCGAACGCCCGATG
>DNMS01000424.1:9416-13181 GCA_003488105.1 Rhodospirillaceae bacterium | reverse complement strand
GCGCCGGGCCGGCCATACGGTCGATATGGGATATTCCGGCAACCTGAAGAAACGCCTGGCGCGGGCCAACAAGGCGAACGCCAAGGCCGTGTTGATCCTGGGCTCCGACGAACTGGCACGGGGTGTTGCTACCCTGCGCAACATGGAAACCGGCACCCAGGCCGAAGTCAAACTCTCCGACATCGTTGAAACCCTGAAGCTTCACTTCTAGCGAGGCAACCCCATGCCCGAAGACCGCGCGCATTCCGCCCGGCCCTTCGTGGCCGGGGTCAATCACCGGACCAGTTCCCTCGGCCTGCGCGACCAGATGTTCATCGAGGACGAGGCCGTGCCCGGTGTACTCGCCCGTCTGCGCGACGCCGGCGTGGCGGAGGCGGTGCTGCTGTCGACCTGCGACCGGGTCGAGGTGGTGGGCGCCGATCCCGATCCGGATGCGGCGGCGGACAAGGTGCTCGGCGTGCTGGCGGTGGAAACCCAGGTGCCGCTGGCCGACCTCAAGGCCCAGGCTCATATCGCCGTCGACGAGGCGGCGGTCCTGCATCTGTTCAACATCGCGGCCTCGCTCGCCAGTCTGGTGATCGGCGAACCCCAGGTCCTGGGGCAGGTCAAGGCGGCCCACCGGATGGCCAAGGAGGCGGGCCTGCCCAAGGGCGTGCTCGATGCGCTGTTGCAGGCGGCTTACAGCGCGGCCAAGCGGGTGCGCACGGAAACCGGTGTCGGTGAGGGGCCCGTGTCCATCGCCGCCGTCGCGACCATGCTGGTTCAGGATCTGCACGGCGATCTGGAGGGCGTGTCGGTGTTGCTGGTCGGGGCCGGCGACATGGGTGAGATGGTGGCCGAGGACATGATCGGCGAAGGCCTCACCAACCTGACCGTGATCCATCCCCGTGAACGCCGGGCCAAGCGCACGGCGCGGGTGCTGAACTGCAATTATGATCTGTTCGAAAATCTGGCCGATTTGGTGCCCAAGACGGACGTCCTCATCGCGGCCCTGGGCGGCGGCGGGCGGATCGTCGAGAAAAGCCTGGTGGCGGCGGCGCTCAAGGCCAGGCGGCGGCGGCCGATCCTGGTCGTCGATACGGCCGTGCCCGGCGATGTCGACCCGGCGGTCCATGATTTGGACGACGCCTATGTTTACGACTTCGGTGACCTGGAACGCATCGCGATGGAAGGGCTGGTCGGCCGTGGCGCCGAGGCCCAGGCGGCCCAGCGTATCGTCGACGAGGAAGTGCGGGCGTTTCTCAACGGCCGCCGGGAACGGGATGCGGGGCCGCTGGTCACCGGCCTGCGCCAGTATTTCGAGGATCATCGCGCCCAGGCCCTGGCGGAAGCCGGCGGCGACGCCGAAAAGGCGACCCATCTGCTGGTCGCGCGCCTGCTGCACGGGCCGTCGACGCGGCTGCGCCGGGCGGCGGCCGAGGCCGATTTGGACCTGGCGGCGGCGGAACGCCTGATCGCCCATTTGTTTCAGCCCGATCCCCCCGATGCCGATGGCGGCCCGGGCGGCGGCGGCAAGGAGAACGGTTAAGTGAGCCTGAACGAGAGCCTGGACCGGGTATTGACCCGCTACAAGGAATTGGAATCCCTGATGTCCGAGGGCGGCGCCGGCGGCGACAAGATCGCCAAGCTGGGCAAGGAATATTCCGACCTGGGCCCGGTGGTCGAGGCGGTCAAGATCTACCGCAAGGCCCAGGCCGAGGCCCAGGGCATGGCCGACCTGCTGGCCGATCCGGCGACCGATCGCGACATGCGCGAACTGGCGGAGGAAGAATTCCAGGAATTGAAGGAAACCCTGCCGGAGCTGGAGCGTCAGGTGCAGTTGATGCTGCTGCCGAAGGACGAGGCAGACGAGAAGAACGCGATCCTCGAAGTTCGCGCCGGCACCGGCGGCGACGAGGCGGCGCTGTTCGCCGCCGACCTGTTCCGCATGTACCAACGATACGCGGAAATCCATCGCTGGCGGTTCGAGGTCATGAGCGTCAACGAAACCGGCATCGGCGGTTACAAGGAAGCCATCGCCACGATCTCGGGCACGGATGTGTTTGCGCGGCTCAAGTTCGAATCGGGCGTGCATCGGGTGCAGCGGATTCCGGTTACGGAATCGGGCGGGCGCATCCATACCTCGGCGGCGACCGTCGCGGTCATGCCCGAGGCCGAGGAGGTCGACATCGACATCGACGAAAAGGAACTGCGCATCGACGTGTTCCGCGCCTCGGGTCCCGGCGGTCAGTCGGTCAACACCACCGATTCCGCCGTGCGCATCACCCACCTGCCGACAGGCCTGGTGGTCATTCAGCAGGATGAAAAATCCCAGCACAAGAACCGGGCCAAGGCCATGAAGGTGCTGCGTGCGCGGCTGTACGAACGTGAACGCCAGATCCGCGACGACGCCCGCGCCGCCCAGCGCAAGGGTCAGGTCGGGTCCGGCGACCGGTCGGAGCGCATCCGCACCTATAACTTCCCCCAAGGCCGCGTCACCGACCACCGCATCAACCTGACCCTGCATAAGCTGGACCGGGTAATGGACGGCGACCTTGACGAATTGATGGACGCATTGATCAGCGAAGATCAGGCGAGCCGCCTGGCCGAGATCGCATGACGCAGCGGCCAAGCCGCTTTGCCCCGGGCACCCTGGGCCATGCCGTGGACCAGGGGGCGTCTGATCTGGCCGCGGCGGGGATCGACACGGCCCGCCTGGATGCCCGCCTTCTGACGGCCCATGTCCTGGGCCGGGACGCGTCCTTCGTTCTGACCCATCCGGAAACGGAATTAAGCACCGCGCAGCAGGATGCAACCCAGAACCTGATCGCCCGCCGCGCCGCGCACGAGCCCGTGTCGCGCATTCTGGGGGAACGTGAATTCTGGTCCCTGACCTTTCGGGTCTCCGAGGCGACCCTGACGCCGCGTCCCGAAACGGAAACCCTGGTCGAAGACGCGCTGGCCCGAATCCGCGCCATGGGCCGGGATGGGGAGGCGCTTCGCATACTCGATCTCGGCACCGGTACGGGCTGCCTGTTGTTGGCCGCCCTGTCGGAACTGCCGCGGGCCGAAGGGCTCGGCATCGACATCAGCCCGGATGCCGTCGCCGTGGCGGCGGACAATGCACAGCGCCTGGGCCTGGGGGCGCGGGCGCGCTTTCAGGCCGGGGATTGGACGGCTGGCCTTTCGGGGCCGTTCGACGTGATCCTGTCCAACCCGCCCTATATTGCCGAGGCCGACCGCGAGACACTGCCGCCGGAGGTTCTGGGCTTTGACCCCCATGGGGCCTTGTTCGCGGGATCAGAGGGGCTTGACGCCTATGCCGCGATCGCGCCCCAGGCCGCAAAAATTCTCGCACCGGGGGGAATCGTTATCCTCGAACTGGGCCAGGGACAGGAAGCGGCGGTGGCTGAAATCTTTCGCCGCGCCGGACTGACCCCCGACGGAACACGCGCCGATCTGGCGGGAATCCCCCGGTCAATCGCTGCTATCGCGGGTGGTGGATGAACCTGTAAAAAAATGTTGGAAATGCGGGGGAACCGGTCTAGGGTGCCCGTGGTGGCTGTGAGGCCACTTGGGCGGATCGTCTTGTGTGACGCGTCATCGACATCCGAAAATCAAACGAAATTCGGAACCAGGTCGCGGCACCGGACAGGCCCCCCGGGATTTCCCTGAGCAAAGTGACGTGCGTCTCCGTTGGGTAACGAGGCGGTCGTTCTTTGAACAGCCGATGCGGCGGGCAGGCGTGATTTGTCTGTCACCGTGGCGGGTGGGGCTGGTCCTTAC
>DNMS01000424.1:0-9323 GCA_003488105.1 Rhodospirillaceae bacterium | reverse complement strand
GGTCCTTAATTTGGCCGGCCGATAGGGGAAGCGTACCCAGCAGCCCGCTAACAGCAGTGTTGCAAGGAAAATGAACAAGAACTCCAATAACAGACGGTCGCGCGGCCGCGGTGGCAACAAGCGTCACGGCAACGTTCGCAATCAAACCTTCGAAAGCAACGGCCCCGGCGTTAAAGTCCGCGGCTCGGCCCAGCAGGTTCTCGATAAATATCTGCTCCTGGCGCGGGATGCTTCCTCCGCCGGTGACCGGATCATGGCTGAATCCTACTTTCAGTTCGCGGAACATTATTTCCGCCTGCTGAACACGGATGAACAGCGTAACGCCGACCGCAACGGCCAGAACCGGGGACGTCCCGACGGCGGTGCCCGTCAAACTCCTGGCGGTGCCGAAGGCGGGCCCGAAGATAACATGGGCGGCGATTACGACGACGACATGGACAACGACGGCGATCAGGACGACGCCGACGCAGAGGTCATCCACACCAATCGGCCGCAGGCGAATGACGGGGATAACCGTGACGAGCGTGATAGCCGCGACAATGGTCGAAACGGTTCCGGCAACACGGCTGAAACTGCGGATGATGCGGATGCACCGGCGGCGAAACCCGCCCGCGCACCCCGTGCTCGCCGCCGCAAGGCGCCGGAGCCTCAGCCGGAAAGCCCACAGGCCGAACTGCCCATGACCGCCAAGCCGGACGCGCAGCCCGACGTCGAACCCGAACGGCCCGCGGCCACAGACGCCGCTGATTGACTGCCTGAATTCCTCAAGCGCGATCCCTGATCGCGCCGTCTTAAAGATCAACGAGGCGAGAGGAACTCACCGATGGCGACCGGCCCGGGTTTCGTGACCCGGACGAACACGCCCATGTCGGTATGGCCGAATCCGGTCTGCAGGAATTTGACGATGTTCAAGTCGCGCTCCGCCGTTGCCGGATTGACGCTGGTCGCTCCGCAACGGCCGATGCGTTCGATCACGTCCGCCTCGGCGCCGCCGATGGCGATTGACGCGCCCAGCCAGCCGAACTCGACCCAGGGGTCGAGCCCGTCGATGTAAAAATTGGCGCGGAAGCGCAACGGATCGACCGGCGCCTTAACGACCCGTTCCAGGTCGCGGATCGACGCCAGATTGATGACCGAAATCAACGGCGTCGACTGATCGGTCAGGCGTTCACCCGGATTGGCTTCGACCAGGCGCGGGCGGCCTTTGGCCTCGTCCTTCATATAGGCGGCGAAGAAGTCCTCGATCATGGTGCGGCCGATGCGGTCGGTGATGTTGCCGCGCGCGACCTGGCGGCCCTGACGCTTGATGGTCAAAACACCCGTATCGTCGTCGAAGGATGTTTCCAGGGTCGCCAGTTTTTCGTTCTTCACCAGTTCCAGGAAGTTGCGCTTGGGCATCCATTCCAGATGGTGGCCGCCGCTGATCGGGGTCGAGCCCAGGGCCATGGCGAACCGTCGGTCGCCCGGCAGATAATCATCGGCCGCAAGGTCGGTCGTGTCGAGCGCTTCGGGCGTCAGGCCCTTCACCGGATAGCGATAGATATGTTTGATTTCAGCATTCATGGGAGGGCAAGGCTCGCCCTTTCATCGCCCGTCGTCAACGCCTGAAATATTAATCCGTTCTATGATTGAATGCGCGGCGCCATAACCCTATTTCAGTTGCGGGAATAGACGGTCTATTGCCCTGCACATTGCCGCCGCAAACGCCTATGTTTGCATGGGGTGTGCACTAACCCTTGAGAGGGGCGGCCGGTTCGCCGATTATCGGGAACGCACCGCTCTGTCGCCAAAGGACGGGACAGATGGAATTTGAGAAATTTACCGAACGCGCGCGCGGCTTCATTCAAAGCGCGCAGTCGCTTGCCATACGTGAAACCCACCAGCAGTTCACGCCGCTGCATCTTCTCAAGGTGTTGCTCGACGACAAGGAAGGCCTTGCCGCTTCGCTGATCGAAACCGCGGGCGGCAACGCTCAGCGCGCGCTTCGCCTGACCGAGGGCGAGTTGAAGCGCCTGCCCAAGGTCGAAAGCGACACGGTGCAGATCTACCTGGCGTCGGAAACGGCCAAGCTGTTCGACCAGGCGCAGGAGATCGCCGACAAGGCCGGCGATAGCTTCGTCACGGTCGAGATGCTGTTGCTCGCCATGGTCATGGCCCAGGGCACCAAGGCGGCCGACATCCTGAAGGAAGCGGGCATCAAGCCGCAGGACCTGAACACGGCGATCAAGGAATTCCGCAAGGGCCGGGCCGCCAACTCGGCCAATGCCGAGGACGCCTATGACGCGCTCAAGAAATATGCCCGTGACCTGACCCAGGCGGCCATGGACGGCAAGCTCGACCCGGTGATCGGCCGCGACGAGGAAATTCGCCGCGCCATCCAGGTGCTGTCGCGCCGGACCAAGAACAACCCGGTGCTGATCGGCGAGCCCGGCGTGGGCAAGACCGCCATCGTCGAAGGTCTGGCGCTGCGCATCGTCAACGGCGACGTGCCGGAAACCTTGAAGCAAAAGCGCCTGATGGTGCTCGACCTGGGTGCGCTGGTCGCGGGGGCGAAGTTCCGCGGCGAGTTCGAGGAACGCCTGAAGGCGGTCCTGGCCGAGGTCACGGCGGCGGCCGGGCAGATCATCCTGTTCATCGACGAGATGCATACCCTGATCGGCGCCGGCAAGGCCGAGGGCTCGATGGATGCCTCCAATCTTCTGAAGCCGGCCCTGGCGCGCGGCGAACTGCACTGTGTCGGCGCCACGACCCTGGATGAATACCGCAAGCATGTGGAAAAGGACGCGGCCCTGGCCCGCCGGTTCCAGCCCGTGTTCGTGGGCGAGCCGACGGTCGAGGACACGGTCTCGATCCTGCGCGGGATCAAGGAAAAGTACGAACTGCACCACGGCGTGAAAATCCACGACAATGCCCTGGTCGCGGCGGCCACGCTTTCCAATCGCTATATCACCGACCGCTTCCTGCCGGACAAGGCCATCGACCTGATGGACGAAGCCGGTTCGCGCGTGCGCATGGCCGTTGATTCCAAGCCCGAGGAACTGGACGAACTCGATCGCCGGGTCATCCAATTGAAGATCGAACGCGAAGCCTTGAAGAAGGAAACCGACAAGGCGTCCAAGGATCGGCTCGGCAAGCTTGAGATCGAATTGACGGACTTGGAAGAAAAATCCGCCGCCATGACCGGCGAGTGGGAAAAGGGCAAGGCGTCGCTCGCCGATACCACCAAGCTGAAGGAAGAGTTGGAAAAGGCCCATCTGGCCCAGCAACAGGCGTTGCGTGCCGGCGATTACGAAAAGGCCGGCGAACTGCAGTACGACCTGATCCCCCGGCTTGAGGACAAGCTGAAGAAGGCGGAAGAAGCCGATGGCTCCGTCGTCGTCGAGGAAGCGGTAACGGAAGAGCATATCGCCCAGGTCGTCAGCCGCTGGACCGGCATCCCCGTCGATAAGATGCTTCAGGGCGAGCGCGACAAGCTGTTGCAGATGGAAGCCAACCTGGGCCGCCGCGTGGTCGGCCAGTCCGAGGCCGTGACCGCCGTGGCCAATGCCGTGCGCCGCTCGCGCGCGGGCTTGCAGGACGCCAACCGGCCCATGGGATCGTTCCTGTTCCTGGGGCCGACGGGCGTGGGCAAGACGGAATTGACCAAAGCGCTGGCCGAATTTCTGTTCGACGACGAGACGGCCATGGCCCGCATCGATATGTCCGAATACATGGAAAAGCATTCCGTCTCGCGCCTGATCGGTGCCCCTCCGGGCTATGTCGGTTATGACGAGGGCGGGGCCCTGACCGAGGCCGTGCGCCGCCGGCCCTATCAGGTCGTGCTGTTCGACGAGATCGAAAAGGCCCATCCGGACGTGTTCAACGTGCTGCTGCAGGTGCTCGACGACGGTCGCCTGACCGATGGTCAGGGCCGCACGGTCGATTTTCGTAACACGCTGATCATCATGACCTCGAACCTGGGCGGCGAGATCCTTGCCGGGCAGGAAGACGGCCACGATTCGGCCGAAGTGCGCGGCCCGGTCATGGAGATCGTGCGCCAGGCCTTCCGTCCGGAATTCCTCAATCGCCTGGACGAGATCATCCTGTTCCACCGCCTGTTCCCCGAGCACATGGGCGGAATCGTGGACATTCAGCTGCAGCGCCTGCGCAAGCTGCTGGTTGACCGCCACATCGCGTTGGAACTTGATGCCGCGGCAAAGGATTGGCTTGCTGAAAAAGGCTATGATCCGGTCTATGGTGCCCGCCCGCTCAAGCGGGTGATCCAGAAGGATTTGCAGAATCCCCTGGCGTCCATGATTCTGGAAGGGGCCGTCGCCGACGGCTCCAAGATCGCGGTCTCTGCCGAGGGTGGCAAGCTGACCATCAACGGTAAGGCAGTGGAGGCGGAAGCGGCCTGATGAACATGACACCTGCATCGGCCCCGCATTGTCCCGTCTGTGACGGGGCCGAGCAGGCGTTCGAAATGTCGGCCCGCGGCCACGATCTTTACCGCTGCGGCGCCTGTGCGACGATCTACGTGCATGGTCTGCCGTCCAACGCGGAGGTGGCAGCCGGGTACGACGATTCCTACGACGGCGCGACCACCGGTTACTTCGCCAAAGTCGACAAGAAGATGCACCGATCGCGCGGGCGCATCCGCCAGCTCAAGAAGCTGATGCCGGCGGCGGGGCGGTTCCTCGACGTCGGCTGCAACGGCGGCTTCGTGGTCGAGGCCGCGCGCGAGGCCGGCCTCGATGCCTGGGGGCTGGAGGTCGACGGCGTGTCCCTCGCCTATGCCCGCGAACACTATCCCAAGAACAACTATTTCCTGGGCCTGGTCGAGGATTTCCAACCGGATCAGGGGTTTGATCTGATCTATACCTCCGAGGTCATCGAGCATGTCGCCGACGTGCGGCCGTTCATGGCGGCGATCGTGCGGCTGTTGAACCCGGGCGGCGTGGTTTATGTGACGACGCCGGACATCAGTCATTGGCGGCGGCCCCGCGACCTGGATGCCTGGGACGGTTTCAACCCGCCGGTTCATTGCGTCTATTTCAACCCGGCCAGCATGCGGTTGCTGCTGGAAAGCCTGGGACTTGAAATCGTGAAGAAGCTGCCGGCCTTCAAACCGGGCATGAAGTTCATTGCGCGGAAGCCGCGTTAACTCTTAAAAGCGTGTGATTTCCATCACTGTATCGATTCCGGAATGATATTAGGCTGGTCCCATGAAAGGATCGGCTTGATGGCTGATGTGACTCTCAGCAAAGGCGTTCGGGCAAACCTGCTGCAATTGCAGCGGAACGAAGCCCTGCGTCTGCAGGTCGCCGACCGCCTGGCCACGGGCCGGCGGGTTAATCGCGTTGCTGACGATCCCCAGGATTTCTATGCCGGCCGCGCGGCCGGCAACCGGGTCGGCGATTTGTTCGACATCAAGTCGGGCATCAACCAGGCCCTGTCGTCGGCCGAGGCCGCGTCGGTCGGCCTGCATGCGGTTGAGGACCTGACACGCCAACTGCGCGGCATCGCCACTGCCGCCAAGGGCGGCACGGTGGAACAGCGACAGGCGGCGGCGGAACAGTTCGATCAGATCAGGTCGCAGCTCAGCAGTCTCGCCGGTGATGCATCCTACGCCGGGGTCAACCTGATCGACGATCCAGCGGACGACCAGACGACGCCGGTCGGCGACCTGTCCGGCGCCGAGATCACGGTCGAGGGCGGGGCGTCCTCATCGGACGCGCTCGGCATCGGTACGGCCGGCGGCGATTACAATGGTTTCGCTACCGACGCGGACATCGACGCGGCCCTGACCGACCTTGCCGGCGCGACCCGGCAGGTGCGGTCGACGACACAGCGCGTCGGTGCCGACATTGCGGCGCTCACGACGCGCGGGAAATTCACCCAGGATCTTTCCAGCACCCTGCAGGCGGCCGAGGACAAGTTGACCGGTGCCGACCTGAACGAAGACGCGGCGCGCCAGGTGGCGTTGCAGCTCCAGGACCGGTTCGCGACCGCCGGTCTGCGCTTCACCGTGCGCACGGAAAGCCTGGTCGCCGATCTTCTCAATTCAGGAAGGCCGTGATGGAGATGATCCGGCAACATACCGCCGCCTCGCGCGCCTATGGCCGGGCCCATCATTCGGTCATTTCCGGCCGCCCGGCCGAGGCCGAGGCCTTCGCCCTGGCCGCCGCCCAGCTGCGTGGGGCCGTCGAACAGCCTCATGATCGGGCCGTCCTGGTTCGGGCCCTCGGCTACAACCAGAAACTCTGGACGATCGTGCAGGCCGAGGCCACGGATCCAGGCCACCCAGCACCTGCGGATATGCGGGATGACATGCTGTCCCTTGCCCGGTTCATGGACCGCGCCACGGCGGCGGCACTCTCGGCGGCGCATCCGAACTTGGACGGCATGATCGCGATCAACGCCAGCCTGTCGTCAGGCCTGTTCGGTCGTCCCGTTTAGGTGCTGCGTCAGACTCGGTCGGCGAGGGTGTAATCCCGTTCCACCTTGGCGACCCTGATTCGAAAACCCTTGCAAGATCCCGGCCTTGCCCGCATTCCGGAGGTTATGCGCCGAGGAAGCCTTTGACATGGTTCAGGAACAGCGCGGGCGCTTCCGCATGGGCCCAATGGCCGACGCCGGGCAGGACTTCGATGCGGGCGGCGGGGAACAGGCGGTTGATTTCTCCGTGGTGGTGCGGGCCGATGTAATCAGACGCCCCGCCGGCCAGGAACAGGGCCGGGCCTCGGTAGCTGTGGCCGTGGGGCGGCGTCTCGAAGTCCAGCAGGTCTTTCATGGCGGCGCTCAAGGCGTCCAGGTTGACGCGCCATTTGAAACCGTCGGCCCCGCTTTCCAGATTTTGCAGCAGGAACGCGCGGATGCCGGGATTCGGCTCCGCGGGCGTCAACCCGGCGTCAGCCTCCTTGCGCGAGGTCATCTGGCTCAGGTCCATGGCGCGCAGTGCCTCGACATAATGGATGAAGGTGCCGGGCGAGGGGGCAGGCGCGATGTCGACCACAGTCAGGCTGTCGACCAGCTCTGGATGGCTGAGCGCCAGGGTCATGGCCGCCTTGCCGCCCATGGAATGGCCGATCACATCGGCCGATCCCAGGCCGTGGGCGTGGATGAAATGCGCCACGTCGGCGGCCAGGGCGGGGTAGCTCATGGCCGCGTCCCACGGGCTTTCTCCGTGATTGCGTAGGTCCAGGCAGAGCACCCGGCGGTGTGCGGAAAGGGCCTTGGCGATGGCCCCCCAATTGCGTTTGGAGCCGAACAGGCCGTGCAGGATCACCAGCGGCTTGCCGGCGCCGCTGTCCGTGAAGGCGAGGGAGAGAGGGCTTGGGTCCACCATGAAGGGCTCCGCCTGATCCTTGGGCGCGGCGCCCGGTGGATTATCGGGCGTCCGCCACGTCGCGTTGTCTGTCCGTCTTCTGGTTATCGTCCAGGCGGGCGAACTGCAAGTCCATCTGGTCCTTGGCGGCCAGGAAGCGGGCCAATTCCTTGCCCGTCAGCTTGCGTCCCGACGGCATGCGCACGCTCAAGGGATTGACCTGGCCACCGTCGACCAGAATCTCGTAATGCAGGTGCGGGCCGGTGGAACGGCCCGTGGTGCCGACATAGCCGATGACCTCGCCTTGGCGCACCCGTTTGCCCTGGCCCATGCCGCGGGCGAAGCCCTTCATATGGGCATAGGCGGTGTGGTAGCGCCCGTTGTGGCGGATGTTGATGTAATTGCCGTAGCCGCCCTTGCGCCCGGCGAAAGTGACGACGCCGTCGCCGGCGGCATAGATGGGTGTGCCCTGGGGGGCGGCGAAATCGACGCCCCGGTGCATTTTTGTATAGCCCAGGACAGGATGACGGCGCTTGCCGAAACCGGACGACAGGCGGGCCCCGTCGATGGGCGTGCGCATCAGCGCCTTGCGCGCCCCCTGGCCCTTGTCGTCGAAATAGTCGACGTCGCCCGCGGCGGTAACGAAGCGATACAGCGGCCGGCGGTCGCCGGACAGGGTCAGGGCCGCGAAATGCACGGTGCCGGCATGAACCAGACGGCCTTCCTCGTCGCGCACTTCCTCGTAGGTGACTTCGAAGGCGTCGCCCTCGCGGATGTCGCGTTGGAAATCGACGTCCCAGGAATAGATTCGAATCAATTCCGCCAGCACGTTGGCCGGCAAGCCTTGGGCCTCTCCCGCCAGATAAAGGGAACTGGTGATGGGTGCTGCGACGCGGGCGAGGGAGCGCTTGACCTTCTTAGCTTCCTTGACGGCGGTGAAGCTGTCGTCCGCGTGGCGCTTGACCACGATCTCGTGGCGGAAGTCCGGCTCGAACCCAAAGCCCAGGAAGGTGCCGGGCTTGGTGCCCGTGCGCGGGCCGTCGGGCCCGCCTTCGGGCGCGCGGAAGCGGACAACGATCTTTTGGCCGGGCAGCAGACGGCGCGGATCGTACACGTCGGTGAAGGCGCGCATCGCCGCGTCGGCATCGACACCCGTGACCCCGGCCCGCGCCAGCACGCCGGCCAGCGTCTCGCCGGGGGCGATGGTTTCCGTGGCGCTGATCACGGCGGGGCCCTGGTCGGGCGTTTCCGTCTCGCGGCTGCCGGGATGAATGATGCGGTGGGTCGCCAGACCCGAGGCCGCGGCCGGATGGCCCAGGCTCAAGGGGGCGAGTGCAAAGGTCGGCTCGCCGTCGCCGCCAAGCAGCTTGCCCATATTCTGAGGGGTCTTCAATACCAGTCCGGCCGAACCCAGAACGACACCGAAGAACGCTCCCGCCGCAAGGAGTGTCCGCATACGCATAAGAGAAGCCCGCACCTTGTCTTGCCCAGTCGGTTGTCCGTTATCCAGCCGGACCGCCGTCGTTTGCCCAGTCAGGACGCCGCCGCTATATGTTTATCCAGGCGGCGACACCTGTTCGTTTTTCAAAGCCCCTTGGAATCGGCCGGCCAGCCTTGTCCGGCACTGAATTTCCTCACGCTTTCGCCCAACAATGTGTGGGGAGGGCGATGTTGTCAAGCATCGATCAGGGATTCATTCATAGAAATCAACATTATAGAAGGTGACCCTTATATATTGTTTTATATAAGGCGCTTACGATGCCGGAATCGCAAAGGACTTACTCTTTCCATGCCGTGGAGATCGTTCGGCTGGGAGCTTGCGCGCCGAAGTGCCGCCGATTTGTCCTTTGGATTCGCCGGACGGGCCGGTTTTTTGCCCCCTGTTAAGGCATCGCGCCCCGGATTTCTGGGCTTTTCCGGTCATTGCAATAAAATGACAAAAGGGGTTTGACAGGGCGCGGCAGCCTGCGTATAACCCCGCCTCCACCAGCGACGGGGGCGACGGCGACAAACCGGG
>DNMS01000088.1:3381-5378 GCA_003488105.1 Rhodospirillaceae bacterium | reverse complement strand
GGTCGCGTTTCGCCGATGCCATGGGGCCTCTATTAAATAGAACGATTTGTCTAATGTTTGTACTTAATTGTCGGTTTTTCCGCAAGAATATCCTGATGTCTTGGTTTTCAGTTGTTTTCTGGCCAGATTAAAATTCATTAAAATCAATTTGATAAATTATATCCCCCTAAAATTCTGTGCGATAATGCGGGCAATTGACAATATAGACTGATCTGTCTATCTTATAGCAAGAAAGTACCTGCCCCAAGCCTACGAGAGGCTTCCATGTCCATTATCTATAGCGCCATTTCAGGTTCGCGCCGGCCTGCTTCTTTCGGAGGTCAAGATGACCAAGCCCACCAGTGACGTTGCTTTCACTGAAACCGTGAAGGCGATCCAGGAACGCAAGGGATCGCGCAAGGGATACGCGCGGATGGAGGATAAGGGCGGCTGGGCCGACCGGGTGACCGACGACCTCGCGGCCTTTATTGCGGCTCGTGATTCCTTTTACATGGCGACCGCCACTGCCGACGGACAACCCTATATCCAGCACCGGGGCGGCAAGCCGGGATTTCTCAAAGTTCTGGATGACAAGACTCTCGCCTTCGCCGACTTTTCCGGCAACCGACAGTACCTTACCCAGGGCAACCTGGAGGATAATCCCAAGGCCTTCATCTTCTTGATGGATTACGCCAATCGCCGACGGATCAAGATCTGGGGCAGGGCGCGCATGGTCGAAGACGACGCGGAATTGATCCGGCGCCTGACCGATGCCGATTATGCCGAAGGCACGCCGGAACGGGCGGTGTTGTTCGAAATCACGGCCTGGGATGTGAACTGCCCCCAGCACATCACGCCGCGCTTCACGGAAGCCGACGTCGCCCGCGCCGTACAGCCGCTGCACGACCGCATCCGGGATCTGGAGGCGGCGCTAGCCGCGCGCGGCTAAGCCTTTCTGCTTCATACGCCACAGCAGGATGTCCATGCGGTCCTGGCCATAGAAAGTTTCACCGTCGAACACCATGCAAGGCACGCCCCAGTGGTCAGAGGCGTCGAAGGCGGCCTGGTTGTCTGCGATGATGGCCTCGAGGCCGTCGCGGTTCTCCGTTTCCTCGCGCAGGATTTCAGCAGCGTCTAGGCCCGCCTTGGTTAGGGCGGCGGTATAGTGGCTGTCCGTGTTCCAGTTGTCGGTTAGGCCATCCCACACGACCCGCATCATGGCGTCCGTGAAGGCGAAGCACTTGCCGCGTTTCTGCGCGGCGGCACCGACGCGCGTGAACTTGCCGATGTGCGGTTGGTCGGGAGCGATGATGTAGTTTTCGTTGTCCATGACGATGGGGTCGGGCACGGGCTTGCGCACGGGCATGCCCAGGTATTCGCCGACGCGGTGGTAATCCGGCGTGTGATAGGTGCGGTACTTACGGTTCACTTGGGCGAAGAAGTCCGGGTTGCGCACGGCCATGGGATAGACCGGGCGGATTTCCACGGTCAGGTCATAGGTTTCCTGCCAGTCGCGGAAACGGTCCAGGGTCAGATAGCAATAGGGGCTGCGGTAGGACCAGAAGACGTCAACGGAATGTGTCATGACGCGTCTCCCAATCCCATCTGGCGGACCATGGCATGGCACAGGTCGCTGCCGGGCCCCGCGTAATGGTTCATGATTGTGAAGTGGTTGGCGCCCGGCACCTCGATCAATTCGACCTCTGACGTCTTGCCGGCCCAGGCGGCGGCCAGGGCCTGCGATTGACGCAGGAACTCGGCCGTCTCCGCCCCACCGACGGCGATCAGGGTCGACCCGCCGCCAAGGGGCGGCAGGTGTTCCGGCGAATACCGGCCCACGTCGTCTTCGCTTAGGTGCAGCGTGTCGTCGATGTAGCAGTGGCGCATGGGCGTCAGATCGAAGATGCCCGACAACGCCGCCGCCCCCTTGATGGCATCCGCCGGCAGGCCCCATTCGGTCCAGTCGGTGGCCTGCAGCATGGCCGCGATATGTCCGCCCGCCGAATGACCGGATACGG
>DNMS01000088.1:0-3239 GCA_003488105.1 Rhodospirillaceae bacterium | reverse complement strand
CCCGCCGAATGACCGGATACGAACAACCGGTCGCGGTCGCCGTTAAAGGAATCCGCGTTGTGCCATGCCCAGGCCACGGCGGCCCGGCACTGGCGCAGCAGTTCCGTCATATCGACCGCCGGAATCAACGCATATTCGGCGGAGATCACGATGGCTCCGGCCTCGACCTGGCCGCGCACGACGAAGCGGGAATCCTCCTTGTCGCGGCTCATCCAGAATCCGCCGTGGAAGAACAGGCGAATGGGGTGGGGGGCGTCACCGTGGGTGGCCCGGTCCGGCAGGAAGATGTCCAGCTTTTCGCGCGCATGGTCGCCGTAGGCGACGTCGAGCTTACAGTCGAAGTCCTTGGTCACGGAGACGCAGGCCGGTGCCCAGCCCGCGTAAATTTCCGCATGGTTGGGGACGCGTTCACGGTTGTTGTACTGGAAATCCAAATCGGCCCGGGTCATGCCCAGGTATAGGGTCTGCTCAGTCATGGTAATGGAAAGGCCTCGTTCTTATTCGAAGGGAAGCATCACGTTTTTCTTGTAGGCCGGGCGCACGTTGAGGCGGTCCCACCAGGCCTTCAAATTGGGCAGGTCCGGGCCTTCCGGCACCAGGGTATGCCAGCGGTAGGCGGAACAGCCGCAGGGGATGTCACCCATGTTCAGGGTGTCGCCGGTCAGGAACGGCCGGTCGGCCAGATGTTTGTCGAGAACGGCCCACAATTCACCGGCCTTTTCCTTGGCGTCGGCCAGGGCCTTTTCATTGCGGTTGGCATCGGTCGCGCGGATCATCTGGAAATAGATGACGGTCATCGGCGGGTGCATGACGGTGAGATACCAGTCCATCCACTGATGCGCCTGGCCGCGCACTTTCACGTCGGCCGGCAGCCAGGGGTCGCCGCCGTAGGCTTCCAGGAGGTAGCGCATGATGGCCTGGCTTTCCCAGACGACATAGTCGCCGTCTTCAAGAACCGGGATCAGTCCCATGGGGTTTTTGGCCAGGTAGGCAGGGTCCTGATTGCCGCCGTATTTTCCGCCGACGTCGACGCGTTCGGCTTCCAGGCCTAGCTCGTCTATCAGCCACATGACTTTTTGTACGTTGACGGACGTGGCACGTCCCAGCACTCTGAGCATTCCGGATCCTCCCTCGGTTTTAATCCGAAAGCACGGTACCACATGAGCGAAAATTCTGTCGCGGGCGAAAGCATGCCGCCGGGCAAACGTCTCGTGTGGGGGCTGGCATCGACCTGGGCGGTGCAGGTCGTGGCCACGGCGGCGGTGTTCGGCGTGCCCGTGCTGGCCCCGGTGATCGCGCCGGAAATGGGGATCGATCCCACCCTGGTTGGGGTCTATGTCGCCATCGTCTATCTGACGGGCCAACTCACGGGCCTGATGTCCGGCGGCTTCATGGACCGTTTCGGCGCGCTGCGTATGTCGCAGATGAGCTGTCTGTTCGCGGTCCTGGGGATTCTCATGCTGTTCCCCGCACAGTTCTGGCTGGCCCCCGTGGCGGCAATCGTGATGGGGATGTGCTATGGCCCCCTCAACCCGACCAGCACGAAAATCCTGCACGGTCTGGGCGCGGACCGGCGTCAACCGCTGATCTTTTCCGTCAAGCAGACCGGCGTGCCCGTGGCAGGTGTCATCGTCGGCATGTCCCTGCCGGCGCTGACGGTTCTGTTTGGCTGGCGCTGGGCCTTCGGCCTGTTCGCTGTGGCCGCGATTCTGGTGGCCCTTGCCATTCAACCGGTGCGTGAAACCTTCGACCATGACCGGCAGCGCGACGGCGGCCGGCCGAAAATCAAAATATGGGGGCCGCTGAAACTGGTCCTCGGCGATCCGGCCTTGCGCGCCCTGTCCCTGGTCGGCTTCTCCCTCGCGGGATCGCAGATCAGCCTGGGGTCGTTCTACGTCCTGTTTTTGATCTATAACCTGAACTGGTCCCTGATCGAGGCCGGGTTCTTCTTTGCCCTGGTGCAGGCGGGGGGAATCGGTGGGCGCCTGGCTTGGGGCTACGTGGCCAAGCAAGTGTTCTCGCCAACGGCCGTTCTGATCGGCGTCAGCATTCTGGTCTGTGGCTTGTTTACCGTGACCGCATTTATTTCACCCGCTTGGCCGAGCTGGACCATCGGTGTTCTATCATTGGCATTGGGGCTTTGCAGTTACGGCTGGAACGGGGTCTGGCTGTCGGAGGTTGCGGATATCGCGCCCCGTGCCAAGGTGGGGGACGCGACCGGCGGTGCACAGTTTATGATGTTCGGCGGGGTGACGGTGATGCCGCCGATCTTCGGAGTCCTGATCGACGGAACAGGCAGTTATGTGGCACCTTTCATGGCATCTGGCATGTTTGTTGCCGCCGTGGCGCTCTACATGGCGCTGGCGTTGCGCGCAAAATCAGCGACCAATTAATTGTTTATTGTATAGCAATGGGTTATCGGCGGCGGCCTATGGCATCGGCGCCGTTCTTCGCCTTATAATCGAAAAAGAACAATCAGCCGCCGATGGGGATTCTGTTCCAATGACCAGTTCCAAGACACAGCGCCTGCTTCTGGTCGAAGACGACCCGCCGCTGGCGCGTGTTTACCAGGAATACCTGAAGTCGGAGCCCTACGAGGTCATCCATGCCGAGACCGGCAAGGAGGCATTGAAGGCGTTGGCCGAAGGGGCGTTCGACGCGCTGGTCCTGGATGTCCAGCTGCCCGACATGAGCGGCTTGGAAATCCTGAAGAAGCTGTCCCAGGAAAATACCCGCACGGCGGTGGTCGTCATCACCGCCCATGGTTCGATCAACATGGCCGTGGATGCCATGCGCGAGGGTGCTGCCGACTTCCTGATGAAGCCGTTCAATGCCGAGCGCCTGATCTTCACCCTGCGCAACGCGTTGGAGCGTCAGGAACTGAAGGGCATCGTCCAGATCCTGAAGAAGGATTTCGACCGAGAAACCTATTGCGGGTTCATCGGCAGGTCGCTGCCCATGCAGGCGGTTTACCGCATTGTCGACGCGGCGGCGCCGTCGAAGGCCACCGTGTTCATCACCGGGGAATCGGGCACCGGCAAGGAAGTTTGCGCCGAAGCCGTGCATGGCGAAAGCCCGCGCGGGGGCAAGCCGTTCATCGCGTTGAACTGCGGCGCCATTCCCCAGGAACTGATGGAAAGCGAGATTTTCGGCCATGTGAAGGGCGCCTTCACCGGGGCCCATGCCAACCGGGACGGGGCGGCGACCCTGGCCAACGGCGGCACGCTGTTCCTTGACGA
>DNMS01000037.1:3036-3343 GCA_003488105.1 Rhodospirillaceae bacterium | reverse complement strand
CGCTGGGCCAGATCATCCCGCCCAGCCTGGTGCTGATCCTGCTGGCCGACATCCTGGGCCTGTCCGTGGGCACGCTGTTCGCCGCCGCCATGGTGCCGGGCCTGATGCTGGCCGGGATTCTCGCCCTCTACCTGTTGCTGGTTGGCTATTTCCGCCCCGACATGGCCCCGGCCATCCCGGAGGCCGAACGGGACGCCATGGGCCGGCGCGAGCTGCTGATCAAGCTGGTACAGGTCGTGCTGCCGCCCCTGGTGCTGATCTTCGCCGTGCTGGGCTCCATCGTCGGCGGCGTCGCGGCCCCGACGGA
>DNMS01000037.1:0-2919 GCA_003488105.1 Rhodospirillaceae bacterium | reverse complement strand
GTGCTTTTGCACACGTCGGCCATGGTGTTCTTCATCCTGATCTGCGCCCAACCCTTCGGCCTGGCGTTCCGCGGCCTCGGCGGCGAACACCTGGTCGGCTACATGTTCGATTTCATCCCGGGCGGCGTAATGGCCGACCTGCTGTTCATGATGGCGGTGATCTTCGTGCTGGGCTTCTTCCTGGAATGGATCGAGATTTCCTACATCGCCCTGCCCCTGTTCCTGCCCGTGTTCGCCAACTCAGGCATCGACATGGTGTGGCTCGCGATCCTGGTCGCCATGAACCTGCAGACCTCGTTCCTGACCCCGCCCTTCGGCTGGGCCCTGTTCTTCCTCAAGGGCGTGGCGCCGCCGGACATCACCACCGGCGACATCTACCGGGGCGTCATTCCGTTCATTCTGTTGCAGGTGGTGGCCTTGGGCTTGTTGTTCACCTTCCCGGAAATCGCGACTTGGCTGCCCAAGGCGATTGGGTGGTAAGAAGTCCAGCGACGGCTCACTTCCCTAACCGTCCCGAAGCGAACCGTCGGCTACCACCGACCGGCTCCTACGTTCCTGGAGCTCCCTGTTTAACTGGGCAACCAGTTTCTCCAGGTCGCCTTCCAACGGAAGATAAACCACCACGCGGGGCCGGCCATAATAAAGGAAATGGTATCCTTCCGGCCCCTCCAACTCGAAGGCCAATCGGTTTGCAAACGCCGTCGAAATGGCGAATTCCCTAATCTTTTGCCATGGATAGCATCGAGGCTCTAACAGCGGGCGAGGAAAGCAGATACCATTGTCTGTAATCATCAGCCCCCCGCGCACCATGAAATAAACAAAGACGGGAGGGATGAAGCCGCAGAAAACACCCACGAATGCCTGCATAGCCAAAAGGGCCGGCTCGTCTGCAAAGCCCCACCGCCAGGTCGCCCAAAGCACACCCAGGAAAACCGCGCCAATCAAGGCAACGACCGGTGCTTGCAGAAACTTCCACGCGCGGGAAAATGGGATGAAATCAGGAAGCGGCGACCCGTCCTCGGGTGTAGAGTCATATCGGATGAAGCCAGGAAGGCCATGCACGTTCAGGTCCGGTTTGCCGCGCACTTGGTAGAGATCGCGTTCAAGAAAGACATACAGGCACGCAAGCCACACCAGGCGAAACAAGAACACGCCAGGGAAGTAAAATGGCAAACGGCGGGCAGGGCTTAGCCAAGTCGACTCGAAATGGACAGCGGCGTCGGCGCTCCGAACCGACCTTTCTGAAGCTTCGCAGAACTGGACGCCGACACCAAGGAACACGGCAGTCGTTCCCCATTGCCATAAAAGCTGAGCGTGTGAGCCCGCCCCCTTCACATAGTCGGGGAACGAGAAAAACCCGAAAAATCCTATCAAAATAAAGGCTTGGCCCAAGGGCGCAGTGCCGGCAACCGTGGAAAAGAACGGTACTCGGCGAAACCCCAGTTTGAAATCGATAAAGCGCGCTACCGGCCAATGGATGGCAAATGCCACCAGCATCAGGGTCGCAACCCGCAGGTACCAGTCATCCGGCCACCACATCGCGTTCCCCTTCCCCCAAGGTCACCACCGTGATTACTGCTGTGGCACGTAGTGGTCCTGCCACTTGAGCACGATGTTGAAGCTGACCGAGACCCGTGTGTCCTTGGACAGGTTCGGGTGGATGAAGTGGCTGAGGAAGGCCGGCCACATCATCAGCAGGCCCGGTTCGGGCAGCACCGTGAATTCCGGATCGACGTAGGGGTCCTTGGCGATCGCCGTCATGTTCACGCCCGGGCGCGGATCGTAGAACGTGATGTGCGAAGGCCGCAGGTCGGCGCGGTTGCGCATGGGCTCCTTCGCCCCCGGCATTTTCAGGTAATAGGTCCCCGACAGGTACGATCCCGGATGATTGTGGGCGTCGTGGTAATCGCCCAGACGATTGATGTTGGGCCAGCCTTGGATGGTCCACTTCACGTCGTAGTCGATGCCGATGGCGCGCAGGTAATCAACCACGGTCTGGTTGATCTGTTCGCGCAGCCAGCCGACCGCCGGGTCGTCCAGATTGAAGAAATCGGGCGCCAGATAGTCCGTGGTCAGGTTCTTGTTCACCCGTTCCATGTCGCGGATCAGCTTGACCAGGGCCTGGGTCGGCTCCTCGAAGCCCGGCAGATGCCGACGCACCAGCTTGGTCGGCCACAGGTCGAGGATACCGTCTTGGGAGGTGTCGGACATATCAGGCGCAGGCCGCACTGCGGCGGGTTAGAAGCATCCCAGCCCGTACAGGCTGTTCTGCACCACCTTGATCGCGTTGGCGTCCAGGCTTTTCGACAGCACGAAGGCCCCCGCGTCCCTCAATTCGGGCGCGAAGATCAGGGCGGCCATGCCGACCAGGGCGGCGAGTGCGATCTGTCGTTGCATAAGCGCCATAATATGGCCGAACGGCGCGCGATCCAAGAAAAATGGCCAGGCCGAGGCCGCCGCCGGTCACGCTTTCGAGAGCCACGATGGATATTCAGGCTGTGTTTCCTATATGCTGACCAACACCGGATTTTCGAGGAATGCCGCCATGTTTTCCCTGTTCAAGATGCCGAACAAATCAGAATTGCCGACCGCCGACCAGGCCCTGCCCGGCCGCGACACGCCGATCCCCACGTCCGAATTCCATGTCGTCACCGGCAACCGCATCAAGCCGCCGTTTCCCGACGGCACGGAAACCGCCGTGTTCGGCATGGGGTGCTTCTGGGGGGCGGAACGCAAGTTCTGGGAAACCCCCGGTGTTTGGACCACGGCGGTGGGATACGGCGCCGGGTTCACCCCCAACCCGACCTATCAGGAGGTCTGCACGGGCCAGACCGGCCATAACGAGATTCTGCTCGCGGTCTACGACACGGCCAAGGTGAGCTTCGAGGACATGCTGAAGGTGTTCTGGGAAAATCACGA
>DNMS01000369.1:8319-10676 GCA_003488105.1 Rhodospirillaceae bacterium | reverse complement strand
GGGCCTCGTCGCGCAGGCGCTGCAGAAAATACAGCACCGGATCCTGGGGTTTCAGCAACAGTTCGCGCCCATCCGGCATGAAGATGTGCTCGCGCCCGGCATTGCGGTCGGGGCCCTTGGCGATGGCCGCCAGGGCCACATCCTCGATCCCCAGATCCTGAAAAACCTCCATCGCGATGCCCAGTTGTCCCTTGCCGCCGTCGATCAGGATCAGGTCCGGCCATTGGCCTTCGGCGCGCTCGGGATCCTCTTTCAGCGCCCGGGAGAACCGCCGGGTCAGGACTTCGCGCATCATCGCGTAATCGTCGCCGGGGGCAAAACCTTCGCCTGTTTTACCGTCGGCGTCCGGCACATTGGCCGCGCCCTTGATGTTGAATTTGCGGTAAGCCCCCTTTTCGAACCCGTCCGGGCCGGCCACGATCATCCCGCCCACGGCCTTGGTGCCGCCGACATGGCTGTTGTCATAGACCTCGATACGCTCGGGCGCGGCCTCCAGTCCCAGGACATCGGCCAGCCCGTCCAGCAGCTTGCGCTGCGTGGCACTTTCCGACTGTCGGCGCGACAATGCCTCTTTCGCGTTGTTCTGCGCATGGTCGACCACCTTGCGTTTGTCACCCCGGGTCGGGACCGTGATCTGCACCCGCCGCTCGGCGCGTACGGACAGCGCATCCTCGACCAGGGCCCGGTTGGGCAGGGCATGGCTGAGAATCACCGTCTTCGGCGGCTGGGCGCGGGCATAGAACTGACCCAGGAAGGCCTCCAGCACCTCCCCCATGTCGTCGTCGGGGCCGTGGCTGGGGAAATAGGCCCGATTGCCGAAATTGGCGCCCGTGCGAAAGAAGAACACCTGCACGCAGGTCTGCCCGCTCTGACGATGGGCGGCGATCACGTCGGCGTCGCCGACGGTGCGAAGATTGATATCCTGATGGGCCTGAATGCGAGTCATGGCCTGGATGCGGTCACGGTACTGGGCCGCCAGTTCGAACTCCAGCGCGTCCGACGCCGCCTGCATGCGCTTGGACAGGTTGGCCTGCACGGCCCGGGAGCCGCCGGTCAGGAAATCCCGCGCCTGGCCGACAAGATCGGCGTAGTCGTCCTTGGAAATCCGCCCGACGCAAGGCGCCGAACAGCGCTTGATCTGATACAGCAGGCAGGGCCGCGTGCGCCCGGAGAACACGTTGTCCGAGCACGAGCGCAGCAGGAACGCCCGTTGCAGCACGTTGAGCGCGTCGTTGACCGCCCAAACGGAAGCGAACGGCCCGAAGTAGTCGCCAGATCGCGATTTCGCCCCCCGGTATTTCACCACCTGGGGATAGTCGTGGTCGCCGGTGACCAGAATGTAGGGGAAGGATTTATCGTCGCGCAGAAGGATATTGTAGCGCGGCGCGTAGCGCTTGATCAGGTTGGATTCAAGCAGCAGGGCCTCCGCCTCGGTCGCCGTGGTCACGAACTCCATGTCGATGGTCAGCGCGATCATGCGGCGGATGCGGGTGGGCTGGCGATCCGGCGCCGTATAGGCCGCGACCCGCTTTTTCAAATCCTTCGCCTTGCCGACGTAGAGCACGGCGCCGTCGACGGCGATCATGCGATAGACCCCGGGCGTATTGGGCAGGGTCTTCAGGTGGCGGGCGATGACCTCCGCCCCCCGAGTGATCGAAGCCGCCGGCGTGTCCGTGTCTGCCGTGCCGTCGTCGTGATCCTGCTTGCCCGTCGTCACCGGTGATCCCCGTTCGAAACGCCCATGAGGTGAGAAATCCGTGATGAATCAATACTATGCCGAAAGATATATCCGACCGATCAAATTCGCGACGGACAACTATCCACGACTCTTGTGGATAAACCTGTTGAAAAACCCGCCCGCACAGGCGCGGAGCCAGAAAATCCCGGGATTCCTCCGCTTTGCCTAATATTTGAGCATGGTCATAACTTATTGAAATACAACAGAAAACAACCACCCGATGGGGGTGCTCAAGGTATTGAAAATTTCCGGAAACAGGCTGGACACAAATATGAAACGATGGGAAGGCCTGTGCACAACTCCCATGAGAGTCTGTCACAAAGCCGCGATTTCAAGCACTTAGAGGAAGGCTCTCAAACAGCTGTCAGGCCCGGGAGTTGAAGCGCTCGATCTCGACGCCGACGCTCTCCGCGTTTTCGAAAATGTCCAGTTTCTCGACACGCACCCGGGCCGAGCGGACGCGGGGGTCTTCCAGGCACATGGCCGCGATGTCCTCGGCCAGGGTTTCGACCAGATTGACGTGACCGCGCCCGACGATGCCCTTGATGCCGTCGGTGATCTCTTCATAACAGACCACTTGGTTGATCTCGTCGGCGGGCGGCTGTTCCGTCTCGCGCCG
>DNMS01000369.1:5260-8229 GCA_003488105.1 Rhodospirillaceae bacterium | reverse complement strand
TCCGTCTCGCGCACGGCAAGGTCGACGTTCAGGCGGATGCGCTGGGTCCCTGTCTTCTCGAAGGAATGGATGCCGACGTTGGCCATCAGCACCAGATTGCGCACGAAGACATGGCGGATCAACGACCGCGCGTCGGCGATCTTGGCCGTGTCCGAAACCTTGTATTGGTCGACGGTCATCCGTTCCCCGGTTGGTTTGGCCGGCCCGCCCTATTCGGGCGCGGGCGCATTGTCCCAGGCGGCCCCCATGTGCTGACCGCTGTCCAGGGCGATGATTTGGCCTGTAAAGGCCGGCGCGTCAAGGATGAAGCGCAAAGCACGGCAAATATCCCGGGGGTCGACGGGCCGCCCGAGCGGCGTCGTCCGCCATTGCGCCGCGAACTGATCGTCGGTCTGACGGGGGCTCGGCAGGGTCGGGCCGGGGCCGATGGCATTGACCCGGACCTGCGGAGAGAGGGCCCGCGCCAGCATCTGGGTCAAGCCCCACAGCCCGTATTTGGACAGCGTATAGGACGTGAAATCACCGCGCAGGTTCATGACCCGCTGATCGACGATGTTGACCACGTTGCCCACGGCCCCGTCCGGCAGGTGCCCGGCGAAGGCTTGGGTCAGCACGAAGGGCGCACGCAGGTTGATCTCCATATGGGCGTCCCAGCTTTCCCGGGTCACCGTGTCCGGCATGTCCAACTCGAACAGGGACGCGTTGTTGACCAGCAGGGTCACCGGGCCCAGGGCGGCGATGGCGGCGGGGATCAGGTTTCCCGTGGCATCCTCGTCCGCAAGGTCGGCCTGAACCGCCGCCGCGCGCCCGCCCTTGGCCGTAATCTCGGCGGCAAGGGCCTCCGCCGCGGTACGCGAGCCGTTGTAATGCACGGCAACGCGCCAACCGGCATCGGCCAGGTCCAGCGCCATGGCACGGCCAATGCGGTGCGCCGCCCCGGTGATCAGGGCGGTTTCAGGGGGCTGGGCAGGATCGTTCTCGGTCATCGCCACATCAGAATAGCATGCCGGCAACGATTGTCGGCAGGCCCACGACCTGGGCTGCCAAGTAGCCGCCATAGAGCACGAGAAGCGCCACGCCGCCCGCCCGGGACACGCCGGTCCAGCCGATCATCGCCGGCACGATCAGGATCGCCGCCCCCAACATGACCCACAAATCAAAGGCAAGCATCGACGGCGGCACCGGCAGGGGGGCGGCCATGGACACCACGCCCGCGATGCCCAACATGTTGAACATGTTGGATCCGACGACATTGCCGATGGCCACATCGGCATGGCCGCGCCGGGCCGCGACCGCCGATGCCGCCAGTTCCGGTAGGGAGGTGCCGATGGCGATCAGGGTCAGGCCGATGACCTCTTCACCCAGGCCGAAGGAGCGCGCGATCGCAACCCCGCCGCCGACCATCAGGTCGGCACCGACGGCGATTCCGGCCAAACCACCCAGGGTCGCCGCCCAGGCGATCCAGGATTTTTGAGGAACGGCACCGATTTCCTCGACCTCACCGACGCGCTCGGCCGATGCCTTGGGGTTATTGATATCACGCCAATAGGCGCTGCCCATGAAGCCCAGGAAGATGATCAGCAGCAGCCCCCCCTGGGCCACATCCAATGTATCGCCCCAGCACAGCATGACGAACAGCGCCGTGCACAGAACCAGCAACGCACCGTCGCGGTATAGCCGATCACCGCGCCGCGCCATGGGGAAAATCACCGCCGCCGCGCCAACGATCAGAAGCGTGTTGGCGATGTTGGAGCCGACGATGTTGCCCGTGGCGATCCCCGCATTTCCGGTCAACGCCGCATCCAGCGAGACCACCAGTTCCGGCGCCGAGGTTCCCAGCGCCACGACGGTCATCCCGATCAGAAGCGGCGACAGGCCGAACAGGCGGGCCAGGCCGACGGCCCCCCGGATCATGACTTCGGCCGCAACCATCAGGATGATGAGCCCGCCCAGCAGTTCGACGTACATCATCGGCGGTTGGGTCCAACTTCACTGCCAAGATGCCCGAAGGCGTCCAGCAGATCGTGGTAAAGACTGCGCTTGAACGGAACCACCAGGTCCGGCAGGTCGGCCATGGGCGCCCAGCGCCACTGGGAAAATTCCGGCTTGTGATGGGTATTCAGGTCAAAGTCCCCATCCTCCCCCAAAAACCGCAGCGCATACCATTTCTGGCGCTGCCCTCGGAACCGCCCCTTCCAGACCCGGTCGCGGACGTCCAAAGGCAGGTCGTAGGTCAGCCAGTCCGGCGTTTCGGCGATGATCTCCGCCTTGGCCGTGCCGGTTTCCTCTTCCAGTTCGCGGAACACGGCATCACGCGGGTCCTCGCCTTCGTCCAGGCCGCCTTGGGGAAGTTGCCAGGGATAATCCATCTGCTGGCCGGTGCGGCGGATGCGTTCGCCGAGCCAGACACGGCTGGCGCCATTCAGCAACAGGACACCGACACCAAGCCGATACGGGCGCGGGTCGTCGTTAGGGTCGGTCATGGGATATCGTCACCGGTTGAATAGGGGCCCCAGGGGTTTCAGGCTATTGGATGATCTGACGGTCGGCGACGGCGCTGACCGGCACCAGACGCAATTTCGTCGGTGACTGGGCCGCCAGCCAGTTCTTCAACTCGCGGATGGTATGGGGATAAGGGTCGCCCATACCCACGGCGACGGACTGGCTGCGCGCCAGAGCGCCCAGGCGCAGGAGCTTGGACGCGATTTCACCCTCGGTCGGCGTGCGGTCGAGATGGATATCGACCACCGCCTTGGGCAGGACCATTTCGGTGGCGATCCGCGCCATGGCGCCGCTGCCGCTTTCACCGGAATCGATGAACATAAGGCCGCGCGCCTTGATCTCCTCGAACACAGGCTTGAGCTGCCCTTCGGCGACGCCGAACTTGGACCCGAAGCGCGCCAAAAAACCGACATAGCCGGGCACCATGCCCATGAGCGTCCTGAGCGTCCGCATGTTTTCCTCGACCT
>DNMS01000369.1:4262-5153 GCA_003488105.1 Rhodospirillaceae bacterium | reverse complement strand
GCATGTTCTCCTCAAGCTGCCTGGTGGTGTTCAGCGCAAGCGGTCCGGCGTCCTCGAAGGGGAAATTGGCACTTTCCATGGGTAGGCCCATGAACACCTCGTGCCCGGCCAAACGCGCGCGGATCACCCAATCGCCGGGGTCGCGGGCATAGGGCGAAATCACCATGCTGACCTCGGGCGGCAGGGACTTGATGGCCGTGATGGACGCGCTCCGCGACAGGCCGATACCGCGGATCAGGATCGCGACCTGGGGGATGCTGGCGTCCGCATCGGCCACCGGCCGGGCGTAGGCGTCCATGGGGCGGGTGCCGTTGCGCGCGACGATGGGCATGTCGCGGCCGTCAGGGCCCTTTTCCACCAGGGCCAGGTCCGGCACCCGGGCCAGGGCCTCAACACCCTCAATCCAGGCGATGCCCTTATAGGCCTCGGCGGTGGTGAAGGGGATGACTCGTCCATGATCCGGATCCTGGCCGATGCCGCTGGGCGCGGTGGCGACGCTCAGCCCGCCCGTCCCTTCGTTTTGCAGGGCGAGCTGCGATGCGGTAATGCCACCGACCACCTGGTCAGGCGTCGGTGTCGCGCCCGGCGCGGCGGCACCTGTGGCGCCGGGGGCAGCAGGGGCGCCTTCGCCTGCCGGGGAGGCGCCGGTTTCAGCGGGGGGCGTCAGGCCGCCGCCGGACACCTGTGCGGTCGGAATGGCGATGGAGCCGTCGGAGCGCCGCTGCTCAGCGACAGGCTTCGGTTCGGACGACCCCAGCAGGAACCAGGCAGCCCCGCCGAAGATAGAGGTCAGGAGAAGGCCGCCGGCGAGGGCCGAGATAATGAGAACCTTGCGCTGAGGGTCCATGCGCTCCCACGCACTTCCCTCTTCCTCCTCATCATCGTCGTCAT
>DNMS01000369.1:3470-3965 GCA_003488105.1 Rhodospirillaceae bacterium | reverse complement strand
TCGTCGCCACGCTTTTTGCGTTTCAGCGACGGCATTTTGATCGACGGCAGTTTGATCGACGGCAATTTCAACGGATCACCCGTTCACTCAAGGCCGGCTTGGGCCACGGAATGTCCTCCGTAGATCAGTCCGGCAGACGCGGCCGGCCGCCATGATAGGCATGGCTTGGCCGCCACTTTTAAGTCCACCCCAACAAATCCAGGGTACTCAATTGGTTGACGAGGTCAACGCACCGGAGAACAGGGCAACGCCGCGCAACAGGTCGACCGCGCGCAAAAGCTGATAATCGACCGGATCGGCCTTCTTATCACCCTCTTTTTCCGCCGTTTTCCCGGCTTCCGGTTTGGCGTCCGACTTCGCCTGGGGAACGGTGTCCTTGGCATCCTTTTCATGCTCGCCGTTGTCGAGAGCACCCCGCAGGTTCTCCTCGCGGCGGCCGGGGCGGCTATCGATCTCTTCGATTCGCGACGGTTTGACCTCGATATCCGGATGGAT
>DNMS01000369.1:0-3143 GCA_003488105.1 Rhodospirillaceae bacterium | reverse complement strand
CGATTTCCGAGGCCGAGGCCGACCCGCCGTTGATCAGCACGACGACCGGCTTGCCTTCCGTCAGGTCGCCCTTGGTCGCGTTGAAGCGCTGCGTGTCGTTAGGGTCACGCGACCGGGTCGAGACGATCTCGCCCTTGTCCAGGAACGTATCGGACACGGCAATCGCCTGATCCAACAGCCCGCCCGGGTTGTTGCGCATGTCGAGGATGTACCCCTTGAGCTTGTCCCCGGCGTCTTTCTTGATTTTCTCGATGGCCTTGTCCAGGCCCTGCTTGGTCTGTTCACTGAACGAGGTGATACGGATGTAGCCCACATCGTCGCCTTCCATGTGCGAGCGCACGGAGGTGATCTTGATGATCGCCCGTGTCAGGGTCACATCGAAAGGTTCCTGACCGGTACGGAAGATGGTCAGTTTGATATCGCTGCCGACCTTGCCGCGCATCTTTTCGACCGCCTGCGACAGGGTCAGGCCTTGGATCGATTCACTGTCAAGATGGGTGATCAGGTCCCCCGGCTTGACCCCGGCGCGGGCCGCCGGCGTGTCGTCGATCGGCGAAATCACCTTCACCACGCCGTTTTCCATGGTCACCTGGATGCCCAGGCCGCCGAACTGGCCGCGCGTGTTGACCTGCATTTCCTTGAAGGTGCGGGCGTTCATGTAGCTGGAATGGGGGTCCAGGGACTGCAGCATGCCGGTGATCGCCGCCTCGATCATCTGCTCGTCCGTGGGCTGATCCACGTATTGCGAGCGGATGCGTTCGAACACGTCGCCGAACAGGTTGAGCAGGCGGTAAGTCTCTTCCGAGTTCTTGGCGTCCACCGCCGGGGCTGCCGCCGGCTCCTGTGCTACCGCCGGATGGCCGAGAAACGCCAATCCGCCCAGCACCGCCGCACCGGCCAAAGCCCGCATGCCCGCAACCTTCATCATTCTATGTGTCATCCGCTTACCTTGTCATTGCGTGACGCCAACCACGGCAAGGGATTGATCGGTTGTCCCTTGCGGCGCAGTTCGACGTAGAGAACGGGCCGGTCGCCCCCCTCGGACCCCATCAGGCCCACGGGCTCACCGGTGGAAACGCGCTGGCCCACGGCCATGTCGATGCGGGCCATTCCGGCCAGCAGGGTATGATATCCGTCGCCGTGATCGATAATCAATAATTGCCCATAACCTCTGAATTTTCCCGCGAACGCGATTTTCCCGTCATAGGTGGCGATCACCTGGGCGCCGCCGCGGGCCGCGATGTCGATGCCCTTGCGCGAAAGCCCCGTCGGCAGGTTCTCACCGTAACGGCCGATCAGGTCACCGATCACGGGCAACGGCAACCGGCCACGACGACTTGTGATCGACACAGATGGCGAAACTGTGGCGGCGACACGGGCTTGGCGCTGGGCTTCGGCACGCACGCGGGCGGCTTGTTCCTTGGCGTTCGCCTCGGTCTTGGCTTCTTCCTCGGCGCGCGCGGCCTGGCGTTCGTCGGCGGCGCGCTGTTCCTCCAGCCGGGCCATCAGGTCTTTCAGGTTTTCCGCCTTGGCGGCCAGACGGGCGACGCGCTCGGCGGCGCGGCGTTCCTCGGCCAGGGTCTTGTCGAGCAGGCGGCGCCGGTCGGCCATCAACTGGCGGATCTCGGCGCGCTGACGGTCCAGATCCTGGGCCGCCGAATTCAGGTTCAGGCGCTCATCCGCGGTCTTTTCCCGGGTATCGGCCAGGGATTGAAGGTCCAGGCGGATGCGCGTCGCCCGGCGGTCGATTTCCGGCACCACGGCACGCAGCAGTATGGCGCTGCGGACCAGGTCGTCGGGGCTGGACGGCATGGCCAGCAAGGCTTCGGGCGGGAATTGGACCATCTTCTGCAACGCCACCAGAACACCGGCCAGCTGTGAGCGGTTGGTGCTCAACTGGGCCAGCTTTTCCTTTTCCTGACGCACCAGGTCGGCGATCTTGGCCTCCAGGGTAATGACCCGCAGTTCCCGGTCCTGCACGACCTTGGCGGCTGAGACCAAACGGTGTTGAAGATTCTTGAGGTCGGCCTCCAGCGCCTGGGCGGCCCCCTTCAGGCGTTCGCTTTCCGCCCGGCCCTTCTTGATTTCCTTCTGGACCTTGTCGAGGGATCCGGCCGCGGGTTTGTCGTCAGCCAGAACAGCGGGAGCCGGCATCTGGGCAGCCAGGGCCGCCGTCAGCACTATTCCAAAGAGTGACCGGCGCCGCCGGGCCAAGGGCCCCGCCTACTCCGCCGCCGCGCGGGCCGCGGCCGCGCTGCCGTCGATCAGTGACCGGCCGGTCATTTCCGCCGGCTGTTCCAGACCCATAAGCTGCAACAGCGTCGGCGCCACATCGGCCAGCCTGCCATCGTGCAGGCCGTTGACCCAGTCAGGCGCGTTGACCAGCAGCGCCGGCACCAAATTCAAAGTATGGGCCGTATGGGGGCCGCGGTTCTTGGGATCGGCCATCTGTTCGCAATTGCCATGGTCGGCGGTGACCAGCATGACGCCGCCGGCATCGATTACAGCCTTTTCCAGGCGGGTCAGCGCGGTGTCGATGGTTTCCGCCGCCTTCATGGCAGCCTCGAGGATACCCGTATGGCCGACCATGTCGCCGTTGGCGAAGTTGACCACGATCAGATCGAACCTGCCCTCACCGATCACCCGGACCAGTTCGTCCGTCACCTTGGGCGCCGACATTTCGGGCTGCAGGTCATAGGTCGCGACCTTGGGCGACGGCACCAGGATGCGTTCCTCACCGTCGAACACGTCTTCGCGCCCGCCGTTCAGGAAGAAGGTCACATGGGCGTATTTTTCCGTCTCAGCGATGCGCAATTGGGTCTTTTTGGCCTTGGAGACGACCTCGCCCAGGATGCCCGACAAGGTTTCCGAAGGAAACATGGCCGCCAGGAAGGCATTGAGAGCACTGGAATATTCCACCATGCCCAGGCGCGCCGCGAAATCCACGGTCTTGGCCCGCGTGAACCCGTCGAAGCCGGGATCGACCAGGGCGGCGAGGATTTCCCGTGCCCGGTCGGCGCGGAAATTGGCGCAGAGCAGACCGTCGCCGTCCGCCATCCCGGCGTAATCGCCGATCACGCAGGGCTCCATGAATTCATCGGTTTTGCCGATGTTGTAGGCCTCCTCGATCGCGCGCACGGGAT
>DNMS01000313.1:3861-4131 GCA_003488105.1 Rhodospirillaceae bacterium | reverse complement strand
TGAGCGAAGCCGAGATCGACCTGGGTCGGGTTGTCTTCGAAACCTTTCGCATGGTCGACGGCGACGTGGCGCGCAAAGGCATCCACCTGGGCGCCGACATCGCGCCCAACCTACCCGGCCTGATCGCCGACGAACGGCGGATCAAGCAGATCCTGCTGAACCTGTTGTCCAACGCGGTGAAATTCACCCGCCCCGCCGGGCGGGTCACGGTCGAGGCCCTACTGCTGGACGACGGCGGGTTGCGTCTTGCCGTCGCGGACACGGGTATCA
>DNMS01000313.1:2997-3723 GCA_003488105.1 Rhodospirillaceae bacterium | reverse complement strand
CGCGGACACGGGTATCGGCATGGACGCGGAAGAGCTGGAAACCGCGTTGTCGCGGTTCGGCCAGGTCGGCCATACCATGACCCGCGACCATCAGGGCACGGGCCTTGGCCTGCCGCTCGCCATCGAACTGGCGAAGACCCATGGGGCGATCACCGAAGTCGTCAGCGCCAAGAGCAAGGGAACGCGTGTAAACGTCGATTTTCCGCCGACCCGGGTATCCAGCCGGCAAGCGCCACAGCACCTCCCTCAGCCGCGCCTGACCGTGGTCTGACCGACGAGCCTTCTAGACACAACCCATATTCGGTATCATCCTGCCCGACCCCTTCACGATCCCGCCCGTTCGGGCGCGCATCACCAAGGAACAAGAAACCAATCTGTTCGCGGACGGGCCACCCCGCGCGCGAACGCCCATGGGAGGACATCTGACATGAATTTGGGATACATCGGGCTCGGCATGATGGGCGGCGCGCTGGCGCGGCGGCTGATGCGGGAACACAAGCTGCGGGTGTTCGATTTGAACCGCGCGGCCGTCGACAGCTTCGCCGCCGACGGCGCCCAGCCGGTCCAGGACCCCGCATCCCTGGCCCGTGAATGCGACATCATTCTGACCTGCCTGCCGACCTCGACCCAAGTGCGCCAGGCGATCTTCGGCCCTGGTGGCCTGGTCGAGGGGTTGGAACCGGGCAAGCTGATCGTCGACCAGACCACCGCCCTCAAGAACCTGCT
>DNMS01000313.1:0-2961 GCA_003488105.1 Rhodospirillaceae bacterium | reverse complement strand
AACGAAACCCGCGCCATGGCGGCCGAGCTTGCGGAAAAAGGCATCGGCCTGATCGACGCCCCCGTGTCCGGTGGCCCCCACGGGGCCGAAGCCGGCACCATCGCAATCATGGCCGGCGGGTCCAAGGAACAGTTCGACAAAATCCGGCCCTATCTGGAAACCATCAGCCCCAACATCTTCCACTGCGGCGATGTCGGCGCCGGCCATACCATGAAGCTGGTCAACAACGTAACCAGTGCGTCGATCCGCATCGCCACCTTCGAGGCCGTGATCATGGGCATGAAGAACGGGCTGAGCCTGGACACCATGATCGAGGTCTTGAGCAAGGGATCGGGGCAGAGCAACGCGTCCAAGATTTCCCTGGCCCGCATCCGCGACCACGCGCCGGGAACTTTCGCCATGGAACTGATGCACAAGGACGTGCGTCTGGCCTGTCAGCTCGGCAATGATTCAGGGGTGCCCATGATGGCGTCGAACCTGACCCGCGAATTCTTCCAGGCGGGCATGCAGATGCTCGGCCCCAAGGCGAGCTGCGACGACATCATCAAGGTGCTGGAACGCAACGCCGGGGTCTCGTTCACGGACTGACATCCGCAAACCGGAAAGACGGGATCAGTTGTCGCGGCGCTGGGGGCGGTTCGGCAGGCGGAAGAATTCGATGCCTTCCTCCTCCAGCTCGGCGGCGTCATCGTCCGACGCTTCGCCGTAGATGCCGCGCTCGTCGGCGTCGCCGTAATGGATGGCGCGGGCTTCGTCCGCGAACTGGTCACCGACGTAGTCGAATTCCTGTTCGACGTTGTCGCGCAGCTTGCCGACGGCGGTCAGGATGCGGCGCGCAACCTCGTGCGCCTTGGCTTCGGCGAACTTGTCCGTGTTGGATGACTTGGCGATGCCCGGCGCCATCATCGCCTTGGTCACATCGACGTCGCCGCAATGGGGGCAGGTTACCTGCTGGCGCTTGACCTGACGTTCATAACCGGCGCCGTCACGGAACCAAGCGTCGAATTCATGGTCCTGGCTGCAAATCAGTCGATAGCGGATCATCGCTCGGACTCTTTCTGTGCCGATGGTCCCGGATTTCTCGTAAAGTCATGAAGAAAGGCGGATTTCGGGGCCGATCGCGCCTGTTATAGGCGTTTTGAACCCTGAAACATAGTATGAAACGCTTAACAAAACCCAAATCACCGTGGCTTTGATCTCCTGGAAACGCCCCATGTCAGACACCCCCCATCATCTAAAATTCAAGGCCCCTTCGACCTGGATCACGCGGTTCGCCCCCTTAGCGCCCAAGGGCGGCCCTTCGGGCGGGATGGTGCTTGATCTTGCTGCCGGGGGTGGGCGGCATGCCCGCCATTTTCTCGGCCGGGGCCATCCCGCGACAATCGTGGACAAGGACGTTTCGGCGCTGGCCGACCTGGCCCGCGACGAACGGGCCGAGGTCGTAGACATCGACCTGGAAGACGGCACCCCCTGGCCCTTCCCACCCGCCGCCTTCGCCGCCATCGTGGTCAGCAACTATCTGTTCCGCCCGCACTTCGACGGCCTGATCGGATCGTTGGCCCCCGGCGGCGTGCTGCTATACGAAACCTTCGCCCGCGGCAACGAGGCCTTCGGGCGGCCACGCAACCCGGACCACCTGCTGACTTCGGGCGAATTGCTGGACCTTGTCCGGGATCGGTTGCAGGTCGTCGCTTATGAACACGGGCGGACGGACGAAGCGCCCCCCGGTGTGAAACAGCGCATCTGCGCCGTCAACGACCTGGGTCTCTCCACCCGCGATGACGGCGAACCGTCTCCCCATTCCCTGATGCCGCAACCATCATAGGATTTCCCCCATGCTGATCCTCAAACCCAACTGCGAATGCTGTGATGCGGACCTGCCGCCGGAATCCCAGGACGCCATGATCTGTTCCTACGAGTGCACGTTCTGCCTGACCTGCGTCGAGGACGTGCTGTCCAACGTCTGCCCCAACTGCGGCGGCGGCTTCGTTGCGCGCCCGATCCGCCCCAAGACCGAACGGCGGCCCGGTGTGTCCCGCGACCGTCATCCGCCGTCGACGGAGCGCAAACATCTGAAATATCCGCTCGACGATGTGACGGCTTTCGCGGCGGCGGTTCGGGATATCCCGCCCGGCGAACGCTAGCCCCCGAATGCCTCAAGATGACGGTGCAGCAGGTCGGTGAACGCGGCCGCGCGGTCGCCAAGGGGGCGGGCCGCCGGGAACATCGCCTTCAACTCGTAGGTCACCGCCGGCCGGAACGGGCGCAGCACCACGCCGTGGCCCGCGTGGGCACGGGCAGTCAGGGGGTCGAGCACGCCGACCCCGACGCCGTCGGCGATCAGCGGGCAGATCGAGGCCGAGAACGAGGATTCGAACACCACGTTGATCGCAATGCCCGCCGCGTCCAGACAGGCGATGAACTGCTGCTGCAGGCGGCTGTAATCGGCCAACACCAACAGCGGCACGCCGTCCAGATCATTCGGACCAATCACCGCCTTGGCGGCAAGCGGGTGGCCTTGGGGCAGGACGCAAAGCGCCTCGTGCGCGGGCAGGGCCTGGGTCACGACGCCTGGCGCGTCGGCCGGCACCACGGCGACGCCCAGGTCGCATTGCTGCATGGCGACCAGATCAAGAACCTCGGGGGACGACCCGGTCTTGAGCGACAACGCAACCCCCGGCCAGGCCGTGTGAAAGGCATGGATGACCGCCGGCAGACAAAAGAACGACGGCGCCACCGAGGCGGCGATGCGCAACTCCCCCTGACGGCGCTGGCGCAGTTCCGCCGCCGCGCGGGCGACACGGTCCAGGCCGTGGAAACTGCGCTCGACCTCACGGAACAGGGCGACGGCGTCGGGCGTCGCGATCACCCGCCCGGCCGCACGCTCAAATAGCGGCAGGCCGATTTCCGCCTCCAGGTCCTTGATCAGGCGGCTGACCGCCGGCTGGGTGATGCCCATCA
>DNMS01000049.1:4026-6413 GCA_003488105.1 Rhodospirillaceae bacterium | reverse complement strand
TACACGCAGCGGAAATCGCAGCGGTCCGTGACGGAAACGCGGAGGTAGCTTACCGCCCGTCCGAAGGGGTCAATCATGCTGGTCATGGGTCAGCCCAGTTGCATCCTCAAGATTGTGTGATGGCCCGGTTTCGGGCCGCCGCCGGTGGTTCGTATCCCGGCCGCCGTTATTCCGTTTAGTCATATCGCTATAAAGATAGTAAGGCCTGGCACCCTTGTCGCCTCAAATTTTCATGAGGAATTCCGCAGAATGGAAAGATGCCGGCGGTGCGAAATCCCATTCAGCCCTCTTTGTCCGTCTCTGGTGTCAGCCCTTTTGCCCGCATGTCGGCTTCCGCCGCCGTCCGCATTTCATCGCGTTCGCGCAGGTAGTCCTGGGTTGTGCGGGTCATGGGCTTGGGCGCGCCGGCCAGCGGGTTGGCGACCTCGAACTGCACCAGCACGCGACAGTCGTCGCACATCTTGATGCGGTCCAGCGCGGCACCCGGGAACATGGAATGGCCTTTCAGCTTGTTGGTCAGCTGGTCGATGGTGGCGCGGGTGCCATAGGGCTTGCCGCAGCGAATGCAGTGGAAGGGGTCTTCCTCCTTCTGCACGCGGGGGCTCTTGGCGTCGTCCTTGAACGACAGGCGGGGCGTCAGGGTGATGACCTTTTCCGGGCAGGTCTTGACGCAGAGCCCGCATTGAACGCAGGCATCCTCGACGAACGACAATTGCGGCTTGTCCGGATTGTCGCGGAGCGCCCGGGCCGGGCAGGCGCCGACACAGCTGAGGCAGAGCGTACAGCCGGCCACGTCCACGGTCACCGTGCCGAAGGGGGCGCCCACAGGCATGGCGATCTCGTCGACCTTGTTGGGGGCGCCGGCATGCAGGGTGTCGAGGGCCAGGCGCATGATCGTCCGCTTGCGGCCCAGCGGCAGGAAATCGCCCTGCGGCATGGCGGGCAGCTTTTCCAGAGACCAGAGTGCCTCTTCGACCGCGGAAGGATCGTCCAGATGCAGATGGCGGACGCGGCCCGTGCCGTAGCCGAGCCCGTCCAGCACCGTTTCGGCGATGGCGATCTCACCTTCCTGGGCCTGGGCTTCCTCGCGCCGTTTGGGCGGCAGCAGGATCAGACAGTGCGCGGCGCCGTAGGCGGCGGCGGACAGGATAAGGTCGAGGCCGATCTGCGTCACCTCGTTGACGGCGAAGGGAATACAGTTCGCAGGCAGGCCGCGGCCCATGCGTGAAATCAGGCCGATGGCTTCCTCGCCCTGGTCCGCGTCGTGGATCAGCAGCACCGGGTCCGTGCCGCCGGCCTTGGCATAGGTGCGCAGCACCGTGCGCGCGCGCTTGAACAATTCGTCGCCGAGCGGCAGGGCATAGGTCGCCGCGCCGGTCGGGCAGACCGAGGCGCAGACGCCGCAGCCGCCGCACAGGTAGGGGTCGATCTTGACCCGCTCGTTATCGGGGGTGATGGCGCCGGCCGGGCAGTTGTCGATGCAGCGCGAACAGCCGGTGATGCGGCTTCGGGAATGGGCGCAGATCTTGGCGTCGTAATCGACATAGCGGGGTTTTTCGAATTCGCCGACCATGTCCGCCATCTCGAAGATGGCTTCGGCGACCAGGGCGGGGTTGCCGCGGTCCGGGTTGTAATAGCCGTCGCGCTTGTCCGCATGGGGGAACAGGGCGGGCCCGCCGCGCAGGTCTAAAATCAAATCGCATTCGGATGTTCCGGACTGCGGCTCGCCTTCCCATTCCAGGGCGCCGCGGCTTGACGCCTTGGCCGGGATGAAGCCCGCGATGGCGACCTGGAACGCGCCCAGGTGCCCGCCGGCGCCGGTGACTTTCCCGGCGAACACAGGGAATTCCATGACCGCCGGCGGCGGCACGTCCTTGGCCCCTTCCAGGACCAGGGTGACGTTCAATCGCCCGGCGAGCTTGCGCGCTGCCGCGACCGCGTCCTCGCCCTTCCCCAAAACCAACGTCACGCCGTCGGATTTCATGGAGACGGAGCGCGCACCGGCCAGATCCATGGCGGCTTCGTTCAGCAGGGCGGCCATCTTGGCCGTCAGGTTGGTGGAGGCCTTCTTGTCCTGGGCCGCATCGGACCAGCCCGCCTTTTCGCGGATGTTGGTGAAGGCAATGGCGGGGGGCGTGTCCATTTCGTCGAGGGTTTCCAGGAACAGCGGCGCTTCCTGGGTGCAGGCGACCAGCAGGGTTTCCCCCGCCTGGCCGGCAATGCCGGCGACGCGCTGGAATTCCTCGACTTGGCGGCGGCACAGATGGGTCGCGACCTTCAGGTCCCCGTCGTCGCCGGTTCCCTTGCCGCAGGCCTTTGCCAGCGCCTTGCCGTCGATCGACATGGTGCCTTCACAGTCGCAGACGAGGACGTGCTTCTCATTGAGC
>DNMS01000049.1:3524-3921 GCA_003488105.1 Rhodospirillaceae bacterium | reverse complement strand
CATTGAGCTTCATAAGACCGATGCTTCCCTATCCGGCGCCCTTCTGGTGACGCTCGTGCGTTCGAACATGTATTTTGTTTAGGCTATTTTACAGAGAATAAAAACGGTGTGCGAGTAGGGGTATTCGCCCCTTCTGTTTGGCCGTTTACATTCCAAATCCCAGACCCTAACTATGTGGGGACCGCCGGGCGCAATAAAAAGCCCCGGAAAGGGAGGAAAAGGCAGGCAATGGCAAACAGTACCCCATCCGGCAAGAACGGACTTTCCGTCGACGACTTCATGCTGGCCGCCCAGCGCGGCGACCGCGACACCCTGCAACAGGCGTTGGACGCGGGTATGAAGGTCGATACCATCGACGCGCACGGCAATTCGGCGCTGATGTACGCGGCGGCGGCGG
>DNMS01000049.1:0-3383 GCA_003488105.1 Rhodospirillaceae bacterium | reverse complement strand
CGGGGCAGACCAAGACCTGCCAATGGCTGATCGACCAGGGCATCGACAAGGCGACCGTCAACAACTGGGGCCTGGGCGTGCGCGACTGGTCGAAATGGTCGTCCAATGCCGACGATATCCGCAAGCTCGTCTACTGACCCAACTTCGACGGGAGGCGCCCATGGCGGCACCCCGACGGAAACCCGCCACACCGAAGACCGCCACGGCCTCGCCATCGGCGGATGCGATCCTTGACCGCGCGCTGACCCTGGCCGATGGAGCAGGGTGGGACGCGCTCAGCCTGAGCGCCCTGGCGGCCGATCTGGGCCTGCCCCCGGCGGACCTGGCCCGCCATTTCCGCGACAAGGACTCCCTGGCCAATGCCTGGTTCGCCCGGGCGCGGGACGCCATGCTGGCGGCCCCGCCCCGGGGGTTCGCGCGGCAACCGGTCAGGGACCGGCTGAACATCCTGTTGCTGCGCTGGTTCGACGCGCTGAGCCCCCACCACGCGGTGACGGCGCAGATGCTGAGGGGCAAGCTGTGGCCGTTCCATCCGCACCATTACGTGCCGATGGTGTTCGACCTGTCGCGGCTGATCCAATGGCTGCGCGACGCGGCGGGCATGGGGGCAATGGGACGACGGCGGCAGATCGAGGAAATCGGCCTGACCCTGCTGTTTCTTGCCGTTTTGCGCCGCTGGTGCCGCGACGAAAGCCGGGGGCAGGCGGAGACCAAGGCGTATCTGGCGGCCCGCTTGGCCCGCGCCGACGTCTTGGCGGCGCGGTGGTTCCGAGGCTAGGTCACGATGCTCTGTAAACAAGTGCCGGCGGGGAAAAGGTGCTTGTCCCATGGGGAGGCTTGCACGGCCTTGGCGGGGCGGCCAGGATCGTCGGAACATCCTCAACAGCGCATGTGACGGAGACCCGATCCATGAAGCTTCACGCCGATCTTTCCCGACCGGCCATCGTCGATTCCACATCTCTTGAATGGGTCCCGTCGCCATCGCCCGGCGTCGAGCGCCGCATGCTGGAGCGCGACGGCGACGAAGTCGCCCGGGCGACCAGCATCGTCCGCTATGCCCCCGAGTCCGAATTTCCCACCCACCGCCACGGCGGCGGTGAGGAGTTCATGGTGCTGGACGGCGTGTTTTCCGACGAGCACGGCGACTTTCCCGCCGGCACCTATGTGCGCAATCCCGTCGGCTCAAGCCACGCGCCCCGGACCGCGCCCGGTTGCACCATCTTCGTCAAACTGCGCCAGATGGACCCGGACGACCAGACCCAGGTGGCCATCGACACCAAGGCGGGCGATTGGGTGGCCGGTGACATGCCGGGTCTGTTTCGCATGCCGCTCTATGAATTCGGGGCGGAGCGCGTGTGGCTGACCAAGATGGGAGCGGGCTGCGCCGCCGCGCCCCACAGCCATTCCGGCGGCGAGGAGGTCCTGGTTCTCGAGGGCAGTGTCGAGGACGAGAACGGCATTCACGGCAAGGGCACCTGGTTCCGACTGCCGCCCGGCAGTTTCCATTCGCCGCGCACGGGTGACGGCTGTTTGCTCTGGGTCAAGCAGGGCCATCTGGGGTAGCCTTCCCGTTCATACCGATTGACGACGGAGAAGGAGTGCGCCGCCGATGGCCGCCTACGTGATTGCCCAGATCGACATCACCGATCCGGAAACCTTCAAGGAATATCAGGCCCTGGTGCCCGCGACGATCGCTGCTTACGGCGGTGAATACATCGTGCGCGGCGGCGAACAGGTTGCGCTTGAGGGCGTGGCCCCATCATCGCGCACCGTCGTCCTGCGCTTTCCCGACATGGCGGCGGCCAAGGCCTGGCACGCCTCGCCGGAATACGAAAAGCCGCTCGCCATCCGCATGGCTTCGGCCAAAGGCACGCTGTTTGTGGTCGATGGCGTCGACTGATTTTTAAAAATTAACCAAAATTCAGTTGACTCATATCCGCGCCGGTCTCAATCACGTCGAGACCCCGGGCCGAGAGGTGAAACACCACGTCCTGGCGCATGGAAATGTCCATGGTTTCCTGTGCGTCCAGGCCCAGGTAGCGGCGGATTAAAGTACGCCCCGTGCCGCCGTGACAGACCACGATGACCGGCTGCGTGGGGGCAAGGCTCAGGAGCCAGCCGTGGGCCCGTTCCATGACCTCCGTCAGGGTCTCGCCGCCGCCGGGCGGGCGGTGGCCCCAGGGATCGGCGTCCATGGCGCCCAGATCTGCCTCGTCGCCGGCCGTCGCAATTTCCGGGCGCGTCATGCCCTCCCAGCGGCCATAGCCCTTTTCCTTCAGCCGCTCGTCGATGGTGAAGGCGCGCGGATCAAGCCCTGCGGCGGCGCAGGCCAGGGCCGTTGTTTGTTCGCAGCGCCCGGCGGGGCTACGGTACAGGGCGAAGGGGGTAAGCGGGGCAAACCGCTCGGCGAGCAGCCGGCCGTAGGCCGCTGCCTGGGCCTGCCCCAATTCGGTGAGGACCGAATTGCCGTGACCCTGGATGCGGCCCTCGCGGTTGAATTCGGTCTGGCCGTGGCGAATCAGGATGATGTCGGGGAAAGGCATGGGCGGGCTCTGGAGCGGGGCTGGGATCGCGATGGAATTTCTCATAGCAGGAAACGTCGAGATTGCCGAGACGTCCGGCCCCTTGATTTCTTGACCCTTGCCGCCGACACTCGCGATCCCCATGTTTTGGGGCATTCGTGACCCCGGCGATCAAGACCGGCGGCGCGGGCGGGCCTGCGGTTATGGGCTGTCCGGTTGCTTCCGGCAGGGACCGGTTTTGGGAGAACAAGGCGTGAGCCAAAGCGACAACGATTCCGGTGCGTCGGGCGGCAGCCCATTGACGGCCGTCTATGCGGATGGCGTGGGCGAGCTTGTCGTCAAGCCGAACCCGGACGATCCGCGCCTGACCGAAAAGGTGCCCGGCATCGATCAGGACGGCTCAGCCGTGATCGCCTCGGTCACCGTGGAACGCCCCCTGACCCTGTTCCTCAACGGCCGCGAGATCGTTACCATGATGACGATCTGCGATTATCCGGAGTATCTCGCCGTCGGCTATCTGGTGAACCAGAACATGCTGCGCCCCGACGATGTGGTCACGGCGGTGGAATTCGACGACGACCTGGAAGTCGTCGTCGTGCGCACGGAGCGCGAAACGGATTTCGAGGAAAAGCTGAAGAAGAAGACCCTGACCTCCGGCTGTGCCCAGGGCACGGTGTTCGGCGACGTCATGGAGAAGTTCGAAAGCGTGAAGCTGGCCGAGAGCGCGATTATCAAGACGTCCTGGCTGTTCGCCCTGATGAAGAAGATCAACACGGCGCCGAGCCTCTATCTGGAAGCGGGCGCCATCCACGGTTGCGTGCTGTGCAAGGACGACCGCCCGCTGCTGTACATGGAGGACGT
>DNMS01000047.1:15806-16172 GCA_003488105.1 Rhodospirillaceae bacterium | reverse complement strand
AACGTGCTGGGCGTGGAAATGGTGCTGATGGACGGCACGGTCCTGCGCCTGGGTGGCAAGCACCTGGACCCGGGGGGATACGACCTGCTGGGCGTGCTCACGGGTTCCGAAGGGCTGCTTGGTGTTATCACCGAGGTCACCGTGCGGATATTGAAGAAGCCCGAGACGGCGCGGGCCGTGTTGCTTGGTTTCAATTCGTCGGAAGAAGGGGGCGATTGCGTCGCCGCCATCATCAACGCCGGGATCATCCCGGGCGGGATCGAGATGATGGACAAGCCCGCCATCCACGCGACGGAGGAATTCGTCCACGCGGGCTATCCCATGGATGTGGAAGCCCTTTTGATCGTCGAACTGGACGGCCCCAAG
>DNMS01000047.1:14439-15693 GCA_003488105.1 Rhodospirillaceae bacterium | reverse complement strand
GTCGAACTGGACGGCCCCAAGGTCGAGGTCGATTACCTGATCGAGCGGGTCGGCGAGATCGCGACGGGGCAGGGGGCGATCTATTCCCGCATCAGCGAGAGCGAGGAAGAACGCGCCGCCTTCTGGTCCGGGCGCAAGAACGCCTTTCCGGCGGTCGGGCGCATCTCGCCGGATTATCTGTGCATGGACGGCACCATTCCCCGGAAGATGCTCGGCCTGGTCCTGCAACGCATGACGGAAATGTCCGACAAATACGGCCTGCGCGTCGCCAATGTGTTCCACGCCGGCGACGGCAACCTCCATCCCCTCATCATGTTCGACGCCAACCAGCCGGGCGAACTGGATCGGGCCGAGGAATTCGGCGCCGATATCCTGAAATTATGTGTCGAGGTCGGCGGCGTGCTGTCCGGCGAACACGGCATCGGCGTGGAAAAGCGCGACCTGATGGGCGAGATGTTCACGGAAGACGACCTGAAGCAGCAGCAGCGGGTCAAATGCGCCTTCGACCCGGACCATCATCTCAACCCGGGCAAGGTCTACCCGACCCTTCACCGCTGCGCCGAACTGGGCCGCATGCATATCTCGCGCGGCCAGGTGCCGTTCCCCGACATTCCCCGATTCTGATCCACCGACCATGACCGAAATTCTCAAGCCGGATAATGCCGACCAGGTACTCGACGCCGTCAAATGGGCGGTTTCGGAAGCCACGCCGCTGGACGTGCGCGGCACGGGCAGCAAGGCCGGGTTCGGCCGCCCGGTGCAGGCGGGCCGGGTGCTGGATCTGTCGAACCTCGCCGGGATCACCGACTACGATCCCGGCGAACTGGTGCTGACCGCCGGTCCCGCCACGCCCATGGCCGAGATCGAACAGGCCCTGGCCGAGGCCAACCAGGAACTGGCGTTCGAGCCCATGGATATGGGCGCCCTTTACGGCAACGGTGCCGGCACCGGCACTTTGGGCGGCGTCATCGCGGCCAACCTGTCCGGCCCCCGGCGCATCAAGGCGGGGGCGGCGCGCGATCATTTCCTGGGCTTTCAGGCCGTGTCCGGCCGGGGCGAGGTGTTCAAGTCCGGCGGCAAGGTGATGAAGAACGTCACCGGCTTCGATCTCTCGAAACTGATGGCCGGCTCCTTCGGCACCCTGGCCGTGATGACGCAGGTTTCCGTGAAGGTGCTGCCGCGCCCGGAAAAGACGCGCACGGTTCTGCTCATGGGCGCCGACGACACCCATGCGGTCGCGGCGCTGTGCGATGC
>DNMS01000047.1:11083-14240 GCA_003488105.1 Rhodospirillaceae bacterium | reverse complement strand
GCGCTCCGGCGTCGGCTATGTGTCCGGCGCGGGCACCGCTGTCACCGCCGTGCGCGTCGAAGGGCCCGGGCCCAGCGTCGAACACCGCTGCCATTCCCTGCGCGACCTGTTCGCCCCCTTCGGCGCGGTCGAGGAACTGCATTCCCATAACTCGGCCGCCTTCTGGCGCGAGATTCGCGACGCGGCCCCCTTCACCGGTGACTGGCAGGACCATCAGGTCTGGCGCGTCAGCGTGCCCCCCACGGCGGGCCCGACGGTGGGCCAGCACCTGCGCGCGCGCCTGGGCGGCGAGGTCTATTACGACTGGGGCGGCGGGCTGATCTGGTTCGCCCTCGACGCCCGCAGCGACGCCGGCGCGGCCGATGTCCGCCGGGTCATCAAGGATTGCGGCGGCCACGCCACCCTGGTCCGGGCATCCGCCGACGTGCGCCAGGCCGCCCCAGTGTTCCAGCCGCAGCCGGGTCCGCTGGCCGATCTTTCAAAACGGGTGAAGGAAGCCTTCGATCCCGAGGGCATCCTCAACCCCGGCCGCATGACGGCGGGCGTGTAAGGGCAGGGACGGAAAGACGATGCAAACCACCTTCACCCTGGCCCAGATGGCCGATCCGCATATCGCCCAGGCCAACGACATCCTGCGCAAATGCGTGCATTGCGGATTCTGCACGGCGACCTGCCCGACCTATGTCCTGCTGGGCGACGAGTTGGACAGCCCGCGCGGGCGCATCTACCTGATCAAGGGATTGCTGGAGGAAGGCGCCAAACCGACCGAACAGCATGTCACCCATATCGACCGCTGCCTGACCTGTCTTTCCTGCATGACGACCTGTCCGGCCAGCGTCGATTACATGCATCTGGTCGACGACGCGCGGGCCAAGATCGAACGGGAGTACAAGCGCCCGCTGATGGACCGCTTGCTGCGCGGCCTGCTGCCCCTGGTACTGCCCTATCCCGACCGCTTCCGCGTGATGCTGCTGGGCGCCTGGCTGGCGCGGCCGTTGGCACGGATCATGCCGGGGCGGCTCGGTGCCATGCTGGGGCTCACGCCCAAGCGCATCCATCCGCCGACGGACATGGACCGGCCCCAGGTGTTCAGGGCCGAGGGCACGATGAAAAAACGCGTGGCGCTGATGACCGGCTGCGCTCAGAAGGTTTTGAATCCGGCCATCAACGAGGCCACCGTGCGGCTTCTCACCCGCCACGGCTGCGACGTCGTGGTCGCCGACGGGCAGGGCTGCTGTGGTGCACTGGTCCATCACATGGGCAAGGAAGACCAAAGCCACGCCCAGGCCAAGGCCAATATCGAGGCCTGGGAACGGGCCGAGGCAACCCATGGCACGATCGACGCCATCGTCATCAACGCGTCGGGCTGCGGCACCACGGTGAAGGATTACGGCTGGATGCTGCGCCGCGACGACGCCATGGCCGCCCGCGCCAAGGCCATGTCGGGAAAAACCAAGGACATCACGGAAGTAATGATGGACCTGGGCCTGAATGCGGCTGCGATTGACGGGGACAAGCCCGTCGTCGCTTATCATTCGGCCTGTTCCATGCAGCACGGCCAGAAGCTGACCAAACCGCCCAAGGAACTTTTGGCCCAGGCCGGGTTCGAAGTGCGGGAGCCCGCCGAAAGCCATCTCTGCTGCGGCTCCGCCGGCACCTACAACATGATGCAGCCGGAAATCTCCGGCCGCCTCAAGGACCGCAAGGCCGCCAACCTGAAGCGCACGGGGGCCCAGGTCATGGCCACGGGCAACATCGGATGCATGGTTCAGCTTGAGGACGCCGTCGGCATGCCGGTCGTGCATACGGTGGAACTGCTCGACTGGGCCACGGGTGGCCCGAAGCCCGCCGGACTCAAATAAAAGATATTGGCGGGCGGAAGCCCGCCAGGCTCAATTAGGTGCCGCCGCGTCTGTCGCGATTCGGCAATATTCCGGTCATCCAATTCGATCACAATTGAAGACTTGCGGGTCGGTAAGGCCCCGGCGGCGTTGGAGTCGCACATAGTGCGTAAGTTATATCGCACCATGTGCGGGTTTTGTGGTATGCTTCCCGCATCGCCGCCGCGAAACGCGTCGCGGGGCCTGCAACGCAGGAAGGAGCCGTCGCATGACATCGATCACGCGGATCCTCGGGCGGGCGGTGCTTTTCGGAAGCCTCGCCCTGATCCTCACCCTTCGTCCCGCCGCCGACGCGCGGGCGAATTCCACCCTCGACTGGCTGTCCGGCGAACCGGTGACGCTCATGGATCTGGGCATCATCCGGCTTAAGCAGGATCTGCTTCAGGTCGGCCAACGCCTTTTGGAGGTCGGCTTTCTGCCCGTGGCGCCGACCACTGGCGCCTATTTCGACTGGCGGGATAAGAAGATCACCGTGTTCCTGACGGCGCGCGAACGTTTCGCCCAACCGTCCGAAGGCATGTGCCTGGAACTGTTCGCGCGGGTCGCCAAGGGCCTGGCGTCGCGCAGCCGCGGCCACCAGGGCGACCCGGGTTGGTATCTGGAGGAAATCTTCACCCATGACGGCTGGGGCAACTTCACCCGCCCCATGCGAATGCGCGAAGAGCTTTTGAAAACCGTGCAGTTGGAGGTCACTTTGCTGCCGCCCCGACCCATGGGGCCGGAGCGCACGCTGCATTGTTCGGGCGGGCTCGACACGGAACCGCACGAGATTTCGGTCACCATTTCCTGACGGGCTTGTGAGCGGCGGGCCTCTTGGCCTGATGCCCGCGAAGGCGTAATCTTTTTGTCATGGTTACGTGGAAACACATCCTCATGGCGGGGCTTCTTGCCGTCGCATTGGCCGTGCCGCAGGCGCGGGCAGATCAGACCGATCCGGTTCTGGACGCCCTGTTCGAGGCCCTGACGGCGACCAAGAACCCGGAAGAGGCCCATCAGATCGAAACCCGCATCTGGCAGACCTGGGCGGTCAGTGGCCAGGAACTGGTCGACAGCGCCATGGCTCGGGGCGTCATTGCCATGAACAGGGGCGCCCTCGATGCCTCGCTGAAATACTTCAATGACGTCATCAGCCTGGCGCCCAAGCATGCGGAAGGCTGGAATAAGCGCGCCACGGTGAATTTTCTCATGGGCAAATATCCGGAATCCGTGCTCGATATTCAGCGCACCTTGGAATTGGAACCCCGCCACTTCGGTGC
>DNMS01000047.1:6533-11008 GCA_003488105.1 Rhodospirillaceae bacterium | reverse complement strand
GGAATTGGACCCCCGCCACTTCGGTGCGCTGTCGGGCCTGGGCTTGATCTATGCGGAAATGGGGCGCAAAAAAGCGGCGATCCGCGCCATGGAAAAGGCACTGGCCATCAACCCGCATATGGACGCCATCCGCGGCCAATTGCAGGATCTGAAAACCGAGGTATCCGGGAAACCCATCTGACATGACGACACCACAGGCAACGGCGGCGCAGCCCTCAGGTGTGGTCGATGCAGGCCTGCTTGATCTTCTGGCGCAGATCGTGGGGGCGGAAAACCTGTCCACCGCGGCCGCCGTGCGCGAACAACATGGCCGCGATGAATCCTACCACCCCTCGGCCCCGCCCGACGCCGTCGTCTATTGCACGGAAACGGAGCAGGTCGCGGCCGTGGTCAAGGCCTGCGCCGAACGTGGCGTGCCGGTCATTCCCTTCGGCACGGGGACGTCCCTGGAGGGCCATGTGGCGGCGCTTTCCGGCGGGGTCTGCATCGACCTGTCGCGCATGGACAAGATCCTCACCGTCAATGCCGAGGACATGGACGTCACGGTCCAGGCCGGCGTGCGGCGCAAGGCGCTTAACGACTATCTGCGCGACACGGGCCTGTTCTTTCCCATCGACCCGGGGGCCGATGCGTCGCTCGGGGGGATGACCGCGACGCGGGCCAGCGGCACCAACGCGGTGCGTTACGGCACCATGCGGGAAAACGTCCTCAGCCTGACCGTGGTCATGGCCGACGGGCGGATCATCCGCACCGCGCGCCGGGCGCGCAAGTCTTCGGCGGGATACGACCTGACGCGCCTGTTCGTGGGCTCGGAAGGGACCCTCGGCGTGATTACCGAGGTCACGCTACGGCTGTACGGCATTCCCGAAGCGGTGCTGGCCGCTGTCTGTCCGTTTCCCGATCTGGAAAGTGCCGTGAGCACGGTGATCCTGACGATCCAGTCGGGCATTCCCGTGGCCCGTATCGAGCTTCTGGACGAAGCGCAGATGGATGCGGTGAACAAGTATTCCAAGCTCGATTACGCGGTGAAACCGACCCTGTTTTTCGAATTCCACGGCAGTGACGCGGGCGTGCGTGAACAGGTCGAAAACGTGAAGGCCATCGCCGCCGACTTCGGCGCCGCCGATTTCCAATGGGCGACCAAGCCGGAAGACCGCAACAAGCTGTGGCAGGCCCGGCATGATGCCTATTACGCGGCGATCGCGCTGCGCCCCGGCTGCCGGGGCATCGCAACGGATGTCTGCGTGCCGATCTCGAAACTGGCGGAATGCATCCTGGAAACGCGCAAGGACATCGACGCGTCCGGCCTGTGCGCGCCCATCGTCGGCCATGTCGGCGACGGCAATTTTCACATCGTATTCGTGGTCGATCCCGACAATGCCGACGAGATGAAGCGCGCCGAGGACGTCAACGCGCGCATGGTCATGCGCGCCATTGCCCTGGACGGCACCTGCACGGGCGAACATGGCGTCGGCTACGGCAAGATCGATTTCCTGACCGCCGAACACGGCGAGGCCCTGGTCGCCATGCGCGCGGTCAAACAGGCCCTCGACCCCCAGAACATCATGAACCCGGGCAAGATCATCCGCGTCTAGGCCCGGTATTTCTCCGCGATGTGGAAAAACCCGGGTTGCGGAGCCCCGGGCCTTGGCTTTCGTCCCGGGGTGACGTAACCAGGACCATTATTGGGAGGTTATGACCTTGGATCCGGAAACCCTGCTTCGCGACATGTTCGCCGCCGCCGTCGCGGCGGCCCAACCTGAAAAGCGTATCCCCCATTTCCTGCCGGAGCCGCCCAAGGCCGGGCGCACGCTGGTGATCGGGGCGGGCAAGGCCTCGGCCGCGATGGCCCGCGCCTTCGAGGATCATTGGCCGGGCGACCTCACGGGTTTGATCGTCACCCGCTATGGCTATGACGTGCCCTGCAAACGGATCGAGACGGTCGAGGCCGCCCATCCCGTGCCCGATGCGGCAGGTGAGGCGGGGGCCCGGCGCATGCTGGACATGGTCCGGGGGCTGACCGAGGACGATCTGGTGGTTTGCCTGATTTCCGGCGGCGGATCGGCCCTGTTGTCGGCGCCGGGGCCGGGCCTGACCCTGGCCGACAAGCAGGCCGTCAACCGGGAGCTTCTGCGCTGCGGGGCGACGATCCACGAGATGAACTGCCTGCGCAAACATCTGTCGGCGGTCAAGGGCGGGCGGCTGGCCGCCGCCGCGGCACCGGCCCGGATCGTCAACCTGCTGATTTCCGATGTGCCGGGGGATGATCCAGCGGTTATCGCCTCGGGCCCGACGGTGCCCGACCCGACGACCTTCGACGACGCGCGGGCCATCGTCGCGAAATACGCGATCAAGCTGCCTGCCGTGGTGCAGGCGTTGCTGGATGCGGGGGCGGAGGAAACGCCCAAGCCCGACGATCCCATCTTCGACCGGGTGGAAACCCATTTGATCGCCCTGCCGCAGGCCAGCCTGGAGGCCGCGGCCGAGGTCGCCCGCGCCGCCGGGATCACGCCGGTGATCCTGGGCGACGCCCTGGAAGGCGAAGCCCGCGATTTGGGGGCCGAGCATGCGCAACTGGCCCGCGATACCCTAGCCGGAAAGGGCCCCGTGCAGGGGCCCTGCGTGCTGTTGTCGGGGGGTGAGACCACGGTCACCATCCGCGGCGACGGCGGACGAGGCGGGCGCAATACGGAATACCTGCTGGGTATGGCGGTGGCGCTCGACGGGGCGGCCGGTCTGCATGCCATCGCCTGCGATACGGACGGGGTCGACGGTTCGGAAGACAACGCGGGTGCGGTGATCGGCCCGGACAGCCTGGCCAGGGCCAAGGCGGCGGGCCTGGATGCCCGGGCATTGCTCGACACCAACGACGCCTACGGGTTTTTCCAAGGGATCGGCGACCTTGTCGAATGCGGGCCGACCTTGACCAACGTCAATGACTTCCGGGCGGTATTGGTGCTGCCTTAAAAGGCGCCGGTTCCATCATCTGAAATATTCGGGGGCGGCGTCGGCAACAACAGTGCAGACGAGGCGCCCCCGATGGATCACGACCCTCTTCCGACGCCCAAGGCATGGCACGCCCTGCCTTGGGACGCTGCTGCCCGCGCGTTGGACAGCAACCCCGAGACCGGGTTGAGCGACCAGAAAGCCGCCGATCGTCTGCGCCGTTACGGACCGAACGATCTGCCCCGTCCGTGCCCGCCCGGCCTTTTGAGGCTGTACCTGCGGCAATTCATCAATCCGCTGATCTACCTGCTGGCCGCGGCGGCGGTTGTCTCCGTTGCCATCGGTGAGGCTTCGGACGCGCTGTTCATCTTCGCCGTGTTGCAGGTCAACGCCCTGATCGGCACCTATCAGGAATATCGCGCGCAGAAGAGTGCCCTTGCCCTCGACAGCCTGATCCGCGACCGGGCGACGGTTCTGCGCGGCGGCACGGTCCATACGGTGGATGGCCGCGATCTGGTGCCGGGCGACGTGATCCGCCTGGAATCGGGCAATCATGTGCCGGCCGATTTGCGTCTGGTTCAGGCCGATGCCCTGCTGGTCGATGAATCCCTGCTGACCGGCGAGTCCCAGGCCGTGGTCAAGGACGCGGCGGCGACCGTGGCGGAGCAGACCATGACCGGCGACCGCATCACCATGCTTCATGCGGCCACGGTGGTGGTCAGTGGCCGGGCGCTTGGTATCGTCACCGAAACCGGTACACGCACGGCGCTGGGCCGGATTGCGGAACAATTGGCGGGCCGTGATGCCGCGCCGCCGCCGCTGGTCGTGCGTCTGGAACGCTTCACCCGCATGTTGGGGATCGTCGTGGTCGTGGCCATCGCGCTTCTGGCCGTGGCGATGGTTCTAAAGGGGGCGCCGGCGGTCGAAATCTTCCTGGTCGCCGTGGCGCTTGCCGTCGCCGCCCTGCCCGAAGGTCTGCCCGTGGCGATCACCGTGGCGTTGTCCGTCGGCTGCCACCGCATGGCCGGGAAGAACGTGATCGTGCGGTCCCTGCCGGCGGTCGAGGGCTTGGGGGCCTGCACCCTGATCGCCAGCGACAAGACAGGCACCCTGACCTGCAACGCCTTGACAGTGAAGCGTGTGGTGATACCGGGCCTGGGTGAATTCCAGGTAACCGGCGAGGGCTATAACGACGAAGGGGCCGTGACCGCCGCCAACGGCGCCATGAGCGATGCCGATTGGCACGGCCTGCGCCGTCTGGCCGAGGCGGCGACGTTGTGCAACGAGGCAGAACTGGCCCGCCGGGACGGTCATTGGGATCATCTGGGCGACACCGTGGATGTGGCCTTTCTGGCCCTGGCGGCCAAGACCGGGCTGAGCCGCGCCGGTCTGCTCGCCGACCTGCCGCAGGAAGCCGCCATCGCCTACGAGCCGGCGCGGCGCTACGGCGCGTCCTTCCATCGCACGACGGAAGGGCTCCGGGTTTATGCCAAGGGTGCCTTCGAGGTCATCCTGCCGTTCTGCCGTGA
>DNMS01000047.1:5960-6388 GCA_003488105.1 Rhodospirillaceae bacterium | reverse complement strand
CATCCTGCCGTTCTGCCGTGACGTTGATGGGGAGGCCCTGACGGCCCAGGCGGAAGCCTTGGCGGCGGAGGGGTTTCGCGTGCTGGCCGTGGCCGCGGGGCCTGCGTCGGCCCCGGTCGAGGATCTGGCCGGCACGGCCGATCTGGAATTCCTGGGTTTCGTCGGCCTGATCGATCCCTTGCGCCCTGAATCCAAGGACGCGGTGGCGCGCTGCCGCCGGTCGGGCATCGACGTGCGCATGGTGACCGGCGATCATCCGTCGACCGCACTCGCGATTGCCCGAGACGTCGGCATCGCGGTGGCAGGTGAGGCGGCGGTGACCGGTATGGACCTGAAGGCATTGGCTGACGACCCGGCCGGTTTCGCCCGGGCCGTGGCCGCCGCGCCCGTGTTCGCGCGGGTCGATCCTTTGCAGAAGCTGGAGATCT
>DNMS01000047.1:724-5812 GCA_003488105.1 Rhodospirillaceae bacterium | reverse complement strand
TTGCAGAAGCTGGAGATCGTCAAATCACTGCGGGCTCAGGGGCATTTCGTCGCGGTAACCGGCGACGGCGTGAACGACGCGCCGGCGCTTAACGCGGCCGACATCGGCGTCGCGATGGGGGCCGGCGGCACGGACGTGGCGCGCGACACGGCGGACCTGATCCTGACCGACGACAATTTCGCCTCCATCGTTAACGGGGTGGAGCAGGGACGCATCGCCTACGACAACGTGCGCAAGGTGGTCTATCTGCTGGTCTCGACCGGGGCGGCCGAGGTCGCGTTGTTTTTCTTTGCCTTCCTGGGCGGGTTGCCGCTGCCGCTTTATGCCGTGCAGCTTCTGTGGCTCAACCTGGTGACCCAGGGCTTGCAGCATACGGCCCTGGCTTTCGAGAAGGCGGAGCCGGGCCTGCTCGATCGTTCGCCACGACCGCCGAACCAGCCGGTCTTTGACCGGATGATGATCTCGGAAACCATTGTCTCCGGTCTGTTCATGGGGGCGGTCGGTTATCTGTTCTTCGCCTGGATGCTGGACCAAGGCTGGGCGGAACATCAGGCACGCAATGCGCTTCTGCTGCTGCTGGTTCTGTTCGAGAACGCCCATGTCTTCAACTGCCGTTCGGAGACGCGATCCATCTTCCGCGTGCCGCTGTCGGCGAACTGGCTGTTGGTCGGCGCCGTCCTCATCAGCCAGGGCGCCCATATCCTGGCCATGCACCTGCCCGGGTTCAGCTCGGTTCTGCGGGTCGAGGCCGTGGACATCGGAACTTGGCTGCTTGTTGCGGTCATCGCGGCCTCGGTGATCCTGATGATGGAGTTGTTCAAGGTCGTCCAAAGGATGACCGGCCCGGCGCCCGACGGCGGTGAAGGAATGCGGAGAAATGGCAGTTTTCCACGAAAATAGGCCCGTTCGGCCTATGGCAATGGCGGGTTGTTCGCCCTACACTCTGCACCGAACGGCCCCGCATGACGGGGCGTGAGTCACCATCGAACACATGGGGTCCGCCCGTTGAAGAAAATCGCCATCGGTTTTTCGGTCTTTTTCGCGCTCGTCATCGGCGTGCTGCTGATCGGCCCGAGTCTGATCGATTGGAACAACTATACGGACGACATCGCCGACCAGGTCGAAAAGGTGACCGGACGCAAGGTCGTCATCGGTGGCCCCGTGTCCGTCCAGGTTCTGCCCCGCCCGCGCTTGCATGTCGCCGATGTTCATCTTGCCAATATCGGGGGCTCCGCGGATGCCCGCATGGCGTCCTTCGAATCTCTGGAGGTCCGGGTCGCGGCGCTGGCCTTGCTGGGCGGCAAGGTGCGGGTCGAAACCGTCAAGCTGGTCCGCCCGACGGTTCTGCTGGAACGTCTTGCCGATGGCCGCGTGAACTGGGATTTCAGCAAGCCCGTTCCTGCAAAGGACAGTAACGCTTCCCAGCCACTTGTGGCCGATAAGCAGACCCCTGGCACCGGTGTCGGCGCCGGAACGGCTGGTTCCGGCATCGCTGTGGATAATTTCACGGTCGAGGGCGGGACCATCGTATACCGCGATCTTCAGCGCGGCCGGGAAGAGGTCATCACCGGGATTGATGCTCGCATCGCCGCCGCCAGCCTGAACGGGCCGGTGGAAAGCGACGGCGCGCTGACCCTGGCCGGACATCGCTTCGCCTATTCCCTGAACGTCGCCGAGATCGTCCAGGGTCGCACGGTTCCCCTGGTGTTCAGCCTGAAATTCGGCAGTGACACGGTGATTAGGGTCGACGGCGGCGTCGTGAACGTGCCGGAGAAGCCGCGGTTGCGCGCCAAGATCACGGGCAGTGGCCCAAATGTCGCCGAAGCCATCGCGGCGACCGGCGGGTTTTCCGACCTGCCCGTCAATCTGACGAAACCGTTCACCGTGATGGGCAATCTGGATGCTAGCGCCGACGGCGGCCGTGTCGAGGGCCTGGAAATCAAACTCGACAACATGGAGTTCCATGTGTCTGCGGATGTCGTGACCGGCGATAAGACCGTTGCCTCCCTGTCCGTCAAATCGGGCTGGGTCGATCTTGATGCCTTGCTTGCGCCGGCGCCGGCGCCGGTCAAGGTCGAGGAGGCCACCAAGCCGGGCGACCTGAAGAAGACGGCGACGGCGAAACCCGAGACCTCGGCGAAACCGGCCAAACCAGCCAAATCGGCGGCGGGCTTTGTCTTGCCGAAGGACATTCAGGCCAACCTGTCGGTGCAGATTGATGCTTTGGTGCTGCGCGGCAAGCCGCTGGAGGGGGTGAGCCTAAGCGCCGATCTGGCCAATGGCGAATTGACCCTCAACCAGGCGACGGCGCAGCTGCCCGGTGACGCCGACGTGGGGCTGTTCGGGTTCCTCAGCGCCCGCGACGGCAAACCCCGGTTCGAAGGCCAGATCGAAACCCGCGCCAAGGATCTGGGTCCCGTGCTGGCCTGGGCCGTGCCGGGCGTGGCCGTACCCGCCGCCGTGCTCAAGGATTTCAGTTTCAAGACGCCGCTGGTCGTCGATGGCGACTATCTTCAACTGACGGGCATTGCCGCCACGGCTGGTGGCACGAAGATGACGGGGGCGGTGACTCTCGCCCTTCAGGCGCGGCCGTCGTTCGGCGCAAACCTGGAACTGGACAAGGTTGATCTGGATGTTCTGATGCCGCCTGCGCCGTCCGCGAAGGGCGGCAAGGACAAGGCCCCCGCCAATACGGCGGCAGGCGGGAGCACCCCTGTGGCGGCCGCCCCGCCGGCCGTCGATCTGTTCGCACCTCTGAAACCGCTCACGACCTTCGACGCCAACGTGAAGCTTGCCATCGGCACGGCAGTGGTGCGTGGCCTGATGGCGCGTAACATTGCGCTGGACGCGACCCTGACGCGCGGTGATCTGACATTGCGCGCCTTCAAGGTTGGCAGTTTCGCGGGCCTGAGTGCCGGGGTGACTGGCGGGCTTACCGGGCTTGACGGCATTCCCACGGCCAAGGACCTGAAAATCACCGCCAACACCAAGGACGCGGGTCCCTTGGCCAAGGCGCTGGCCTTGGACTTGCCGGTGTCGCCGGAAGCCCTGGGGGCGGTGTCCGTCAATGCGGCCGTATCGGGCAGCCTATTGTCGCCATCGGTGACCGCCAACCTGGGCGCCATGGGCGGGACTGTCGGACTGCGGGGGACCCTGCCGGTCCTGGCCCTCGCGGGGCAGGACCTGCGGCTGGGTCTGTCCGCGCGGCACAGCGATCTGGCCGGCCTGTTACGCCGCTTCGGTGTGGATTATCGGCCCCAAGGCAAGGTCGGCGGGTTCGATCTGACAGCCCAGGTCACGGGCAATGCAAAGTCCGTGCGTGTCGATAATATCGCGGGCAAGGTTGGGCCGGTGACGACGGCGGGCAGTCTGTCGCTTGCCCTTGAAGGCGCCAAGCCGAAGGCGCTGGTCAATCTGGCGCTCGGCCCCGTCGATATCACGCCGTTCCTGCCGGCCAAGCGGGCGGCGGGTCTGATGCACCGGGGGTGGGGAATCACCCGGGCACCTGCCGCTTGGACCGGACCGGGTGGCAATCCCCTGATGGCGGCAGTGGCGGCGGTCAGTTCCCGCTGGTCCAAGGCACCCATCGACCTTGCGGTCTTGAACACGATGGACGCCGCCGTCACGGCAACGTCGCCGAAGGTGACCTTCGAGGGCGCCGTCCTGGAAAACGCTGATCTTGGCGCCGCCGTCGAAGGCGGCGTGCTGACGGTCGAACGTCTGACCGGCCGTTTGTTCGGGGGTGCGCTGACAGCCAAGGCGACGGCCTCGTCCGCCGGGCAGTTGAGCGCCGCGGGCCAGATCGCCGGCGCGGACCTGACCAAGGCGGGCAAAGCCCTGGGCAGCGCCGCGGCGGGCAAGATCAACGCTGATTTCGATGTCACGGCCCGGGGCCGGTCGGAGGCGGAGGTCGTCTCTTCCCTCGGCGGCAAACTGAACTTTTCCGGCCGTGACCTGGACGCGGAAGCCCTCAGCGGATCGGCCGAAGCCGGGTTCGGCCTGGGTGGCGTGGTGCTGGCGCTCAACCAGTTGGGGGGTGCCCTCGGCGGCCCGAAGCAGGGCAAGGGCCTGGCCGATGTGGACGCCGCGTTCACGATTGCCAATGGCGTCGCGACCTCCAGCCAACTGAAGGCCGTGACCAACGTGGGCGTCGCCAGTGGTGCCGGCAGTGTCGATCTGGCGGCTTGGACGGTCGACCTCGCGGGCGCTATCCAGCCGGCCCCCAATCTGCTGTCGGCAGTGCTGTCCATCACCACGCGCAAGGGCGTGAACGTGCCGTTCTCGATCACCGGGCAACTGGATGCACCGCGCATCAAGGTCGACACAGCGTCCCTCGGGACCGGCGGCATTCCTGTGCCGGGGCTCGACAAGTTGTTGAAGAAGAAGGGCGTCGGCGACGTGCTTCAGGGCATCCTGGGCGGCGGCCAGCCGCAGCAGCCGGTCCAACCGAAAGCGGAGCAACCGGCGCCGCAGACCGAGGAAAAGAAGAAGGTGACGCCGCAGGATCTCCTGCGCGGCATCCTCGGGAAATTCTAAGCCCGCGTCTCTTTTGAGAACATTCTTTGCGGGACGGAAATGCTAGCCGTCTGCCCCCGTCGCTTGTTGCAGGATGAAAACACGAACGGCGCTCGACAGGTTGCCCGTGCGCCCGGCGTCGATTTCCGTGACCAGGGCATTGACTGACATCCGCCGCGCCGCGGCGATCTCTCTGAGCGCCTCCCAGAACACGTCCTCCAGGGTCAGGCTGGTGTGATGGCCGGCGATCAGAACCGAGCGTTTGGCCAGGCGGGCGGGGTCGTGACGGGGGTGTGGGGACAGGGGCTTGATCATCGGTGTAACGTGCTTTTCCCTTGCCAGTATGGGTTGCCTCGCGGCACTCTTTTTATGCTTAATATAAAAAACGTCCCGAGGAGACCGCCGCAATGTCGGATCTGACGATCTACGGTACCACGATCAGCCCCTTCACCCGAACGGTGCGCATGTGCCTGGAGGAGAAGGAGGAAACCTACCGTATTTATGAATACATGCCCGGCTCCGACGAGCAGAAACAGGAGCACCCTTTCGGCAAGGTGCCGGCGATCCGCGACG
>DNMS01000047.1:0-633 GCA_003488105.1 Rhodospirillaceae bacterium | reverse complement strand
GGTGCCGGCGATCCGCGACGCTGATTTGCATCTGTACGAAACCCTCGCGATCTGTGTTTACATCGACGAGGAATATTCTTCCGATCCACAATTGCAGCCGCGCGACGCCGTTGAAAAAGCCGACATGTTCCAGCGCATCAGCCTGTATCTGGACGAAGGGTATCCGAACATTTACGGCGGATTACTGCACCCCAGATTGATCCAGCCCATGCGCGGTGAACGGGCGGATGAAAGTGCGGTCCAATCCTTCATGCCGAAGATCGAAAAATATTTATCCGTCGCCGATAAGGAACTGCGCGGACAACGCTGGATGGTCGGCGAGGACATGACCCTGGCCGACCTATTCCTGGCGCCCGCCATTTTCTATGTGAAAATGACGCCCGAGGGTCAGAAGCTGCTGTCCGGCCTGGAGAACCTGTCGGCCTGGTACACGAACATGACCACGGTCAAAAGCTTCCGCGATACCGCGCCTAAGCTACCCGGAAAATAAGCCGCCGCGCGGCGACCGGATTGTCATGATTGGGTCACTTGCGGGGAGCACGAAAACCATTTATGTTCCCTTTTTGTTCTTAATTAGGGAGAGTTCATCATGGTCAAACCGGTCCCCGACGGCTACACCGCCGTCACGCCCTA
>DNMS01000367.1:5371-7872 GCA_003488105.1 Rhodospirillaceae bacterium | reverse complement strand
CATGCCTTCCCGGGCCAGTTCCTCGATGACGCCTTGCGAGCGGTTGGTGATGACCAGTTTGGCCCCGGCCCGCATCAAATTCCGCGCCATGGGCTTGCCCATCAGGCCCAGCCCGATGAACCCGATCGTCCGTCCCGCAAGATTGGTCATCCGTAACTCTCCCCTTTATAAATAACAGCGCACCCGTTATGGGAGGGCCGCCGTTCGCCGGTCAAGCCCCCGCATCCTTTTCGGAGCCTTCATGGAACCCGTTCTCAACGTCGTCCTGCCCGTGTTCGCCATCATCTTGTCCGGGTATCTTGCCGGGCGCGCGGGTGTCATGGGGCCGTCGTCGACGGATGCCTTGAACCGTTTCGTCTATTACGTGGCGCTGCCGGTGTTGCTCGGCCATTCCATGGCCCGGGTCGATGCCGCGACCATCTTCGACTGGCCCTTTATCCTGGCTTATCTGGGCGGCAATGGCGTGACCTTCGCGGGCGCCTATTTCCTGTCGCGCATCGCCTTCAAGAACGACATGTCGCAATCGTCCCTGTTCGCCATGGTCTCCGTGTTCGCCAACACGGGCTACATGGGCATCCCGCTTGCCATCGTCGCCTTCGGGCCCGACGCGGCCCTGCCGGCGGCCATCGCCACGGTGTTTCAGACTCTCGTCTTCATCGCCGTGACCGAGGTTCTGATCGTCGCCGGCAAAAGCAAGGGCACGGGCCAGGCGCTGGCGAAAGTGTTCGTCGATTCCCTCTGGGGTCTGGTCAAAAGCCCGCTGTTCATCGGCTGCGCCATCGGCATGGCCTGGTCGCTCGGCGGGCTCACGCTGCCCGTGCCGGTCGACACCTACGCCACGGTTCTGGGGGCGGCGGCCGGACCGGGGGCCCTGTTCGCGCTCGGCCTGTTCCTGGTCGGCAAGCCCATTTCCGAAGGCATCGGCGAGGTTTCGGCCATGGTTGTAATCAAGCTGCTGATCCATCCGGTGGCGGTCTGGGTGCTCGGTGCCTATGTGTTCGACGTGCGCACCGACTGGCTGGTCGTTCTGGTCATGCTGGCGGCCCTGCCCACGGGGGCCAGTTGCTTCGTCCTGGCCCAGCAGCAGAACATGTACATCCGCCGCACCTCGACGGCGACCTTGTTTTCGACCCTCATCGCGGTCGTCACCATCGGCGCGTTCTTCGCCCTGCCGCAGGTCGCGGACGCGCTGCTGCCCTAATCCTGGTCCGGCGTTTCCGAAAGGAACGCCTTCACCTGCTGCACGGCCTCGCTTAGGCCCAGGCGTTGAATTTCCACGTCGCCGGGAAAGGCGGCGGCCAGGCGCGTCGGCAGGGCACGGTCCAGCATCACGAACACGCCACGATCACCGGCCCGGCGGATCAGCCGCCCGAACGCCTGTTTCAGCTTCAGCCGCGTCAGCGCCTCGTCGAAATCGCGCCCGCCGAAGGCATTGCGCCGGGCCTTGTGCAGGATGTCCGGGCGCGGCCAGGGCACCCGGTCGAAGACGATAAGCCGGAGCGAGCGGCCCGGCACGTCGACCCCGTCGCGCACGGCATCGGTGCCCAGCAGGCAGGCGTCCTCCTCGGCGCGGAAGATGTCGATCAGGGTGCCGGTGTCCAGCGGATCAACGTGCTGGGCATACAGCGGAATATCCAGGTCTTCCAGCGGCCCGGCGATGCGCTGATGCACGGCGCGCAGCCGGTTGATGGCCGTGAACAGGCCCAAGGCCCCGCCGCCGGACGCCGTGAACAGCTCCCGGTAGGCCGCCGAGACCTGATCGGCCGAATTGCGGTTGACGTCGCCGACCACCAGCACCCGGGTCTGCTTGCCGTAATCGAAGGGCGAGGGCACGGTGACGTGCTGGGCCGGGCGGGTCATGTGCACGGCCCCCGTGCGGGCGGCGGCTTGCGGCCAGCCGTCGCCGTCCGGGTCGCGGTCGTCGTTGGTGATGTCGCGCAAGGTGGCCGAGGTTACCAACACGCCGTGGGCTTCCGAGGCGACGTCGCGGGCGAACGGCAGGGTCGGGTCCACGTAATGGCGGTGGAAGCCAACGTCGATCTCGCGCCCGCCCGTGCGCTCCACGGCGAACCAATCGACGAAGGTCTCCGGCGTTTCGCTTTTGAGCGCCTTCAGCATGTCGCGCCAGGCCGCGATCTGGGCCAGGCCCCGGCGCTCCAGGGACTTGGCGATAGCTTCGATGCGGTTGCGGGTTTGGGTGTCCAGGCTGTCGGCCTCGTCGTCCAGCTTGCCGGCCAGGCGCTCGATCAACTCGCCCATGGGCTTGCCCATCTTGGCGAGTGCTCCTTCCAGTTCTCCGGCGGCGGTGAGCAGGCCGTCGGTCGCCGGGTGCGGCTCGCATTCCAGGGAATAACCGGCGTCGGCGTCCTCCACCCGGGCCAGGACCTGGGCGCGCAGACGGGCCAGGAAATCCTCCGACGGGCCGCGCGGCCCGGCCTCGATGCTCTGCCGCCAGCCGGGCCCGGGCAGGCAGCGGGCCGCCGCCAGAACCGCCTCCAGCG
>DNMS01000367.1:4346-5207 GCA_003488105.1 Rhodospirillaceae bacterium | reverse complement strand
GCGCGTCCTGGGCCTTGTCGTCGTCGGAAATCAGGTCCTCGATGCGCGCCCGCAGGCCGCGCGACCGCGACCGCTGGCCTTCCTCGGCACCGATCAGCCAACGCCGGAGGTCCGCCGTCTCGAACCCGGACAGATGGGCGGAAAACGCCCCGTCGGCGGCGTTGAACAGGTGGTGGCCCTCGTCGAACACATAGCGCAGGGGCAGGCCGCCGCCGTCGTCGGATCCGATGCCGCCCATGGCCGCCTGGATCATCACCAGGGCATGGTTGGCGACGACGATCTCCGCATGCTTGGCCCGGCGTTGCGATCGTTCGATGAAGCATTTGCCGTAATGGGCGCAGGCGGCATAGACGCATTCGCCCCGCGTGTCGGTCAGGTCCGTGGTCAGACCCGTGCCCATGAGGTCGGCCAGCCAGGCCGGGAAGTCGCCGCCCACCATGTCGCCGTCGCGGGTTGCCAGCGCCCAGCGCGCCAACAGGCCGAGTGCGATCGAGGCCGGTCCCGGCATCTGCAGGGATCGGTTGAGCGCTTCCTCGTAATTCAGAATGCAGAAATAGTTTTCCCGTCCCTTGCGCACGACGACCTTCTGTTCCTTCTCCACCGCGTCGGGGTACAGCCGGTCGAGCTCCGCATCCAATTGCCGTTGCAGGTTGCGGGTGAAGGTCGAAATCCACACCGTGCCCTGGTTCTTTTTCGCCCAGACGCTGGCCGGCGCGATGTAGCCCAGGGTCTTGCCCACGCCGGTCCCCGCCTCGGCCAGGACGAATCGCGGCTCCCCCGCCCGGTCGCGGGGCAGGAAGGCGGCGGTGGCGCCGGCGGCATAATCGGCCTGCTGCGGGCGTTGCTCCGACCCCCGGCCCA
>DNMS01000367.1:0-4118 GCA_003488105.1 Rhodospirillaceae bacterium | reverse complement strand
CGGCGGCGGCGGGGCCTCGTCCTCCCAATCGGGCAGGCGTTGCCAGATCATCAGGCCCCGGCGGGTCGACGCGGAATGGGGTTCTTCCCCCGCCCCCAGGGCCGCCAGCACGGCGGATGTCCAGGGCCAGCCGCCCCGGCCCATGGACCAGGCGATGGCGGCGGTGTCGCCCCGCCCTTCCTGGCCAAGTTCGGTCAGCAGACGGTGGGCGGCCAGGGCCAGCACCTCGGCCTCCGCCTCATGGCTGGCGGGCAGGGCCAGATTGAGGGCCTCGGCCAGGCCGCGCGGCGTCGGCAGGCAGAACTTGGCCGGGCGGCAGAAGGCGAACAGCTCCAGAAGGTCGAGGGCGGGAATGCTTTGCAGGTTGAGCCGCCGCGCCGTCGCCTTGGCGTGGCAGACCATGACGCGGTCGGTCTTGCGTACCCGGCGGGATGCCTCGGCCGGCGTCAGGGTCTCGATCTCGCCCTCGGGCGTCAGCCAGGCCGCATGGCGCACGCCGACCACCAGGGCGGGCACGTCGCGAAGCTGCGGATAGGGGCCGCCGGACGCGGTCACGGTCGGAACACGCCTTGGGGGCGGGGCGGGGGGCTCATGGCGGGGCGAATCATCGCGCCATGATGCGCCAGGGGCCGATGAAATCCAAGCGGCGGCGACGGCGAATTAGCGGTCGTAGACCAGGTTCGGCGCCAGCCAGCGTTCCGTGGTTTCCAGGTCCTGGCCCTTGCGCTTGGCGTAGTCCTCGACCTGATCCTTGGAAATCCGCCCGAGGCCGAAATACTGGCTGTCCGGATGGGCGAAATAGAAGCCCGAGACGGCGGCCGTCGGCGTCATGGCGAAACTTTCGGTCAGCTCGATCCCCGTGTTCTGTTCCGCCTGCAAAAGGTCGAACAGCTTGCGCTTTTCCGTATGGTCCGGGCAGGCGGGATAGCCAGGTGCCGGGCGGATGCCGCGGTATTTTTCGTGGATCAACTCGTCGTTGCTGAGCTCTTCACCGGGTGCATAGGCCCAGAATTCCTTGCGCACGCGCTCGTGCATGCGTTCGGCGAAGGCTTCGGCCAGACGGTCGGCCAGCGCTTTCAGCAGAATGTCCGAATAATCGTCGTGGTTGGCCTTGAATTCGGCCAGTTTCTTTTCGATGCCGATGCCCGCCGTGACGGCGAAGCCGCCCACATAATCAATTTTTCCGCTGTCTTTGGGGGCCACGAAATCGGCGAGGCAGAAATTGGGCCGCTTGGCGTCTTTCGTCATCTGCTGGCGCAGGAAGTTGAGGGTCGTCACCGGCTTGGACCGGTCCGCGTCGGCGTAGACCTCGACGTCGTCGCCGACGGAATTGGCCGGGAAAAAGCCGATCACCGCGCGGGCGGACAGCCACTTTTCGCCGACGATCTTTTGCAGCATGGCGTCGGCATCGGCCTTCAGGTTGCGCGCCGCCTCGCCGACCTTGGGATCGTCCATGATGGTGGGCCAGGTGCCGGCCAGCTCCCAGGTGCGGAAGAACGGTGTCCAGTCGATGCGCGTGACCAATTCGGCGAGGTCGTAGTCCTCGAACGTCTTGAGGCCGGTGAACGTCGGCGCCGCCGGTTCCTGAGCCGCCCAGTCGGCCTTGAAGCCGTTGGCGCGGGCCCCCGCGATGGTCGTCTGGTTGTCGGCCTTCTTGCGGTTGGCGTGCTTGTCGCGCAGAACCTCGTATTCATCCGATATCTGGGTGACGTAGCCGTCCTTCAGGCTGTCCGACAGCAGGTTGGAGGCCACGCCCACGGCGCGGGACGCATCCAGCACATGAATGACCGGCCCGTCGTAATTGGGCGCGACCTTCACGGCCGTATGGACCTTGGACGTGGTGGCGCCGCCGATCAGCAACGGCAGGGTAAGCCCCTGGCGCTTCATCTCGCGGGCGACGGTGGTCATTTCCTCAAGCGACGGGGTGATCAGGCCGCTGAGGCCGATGATGTCCGCGTTCTCTTCCTTGGCCGTGTCCAAAATCTTCTGGTAAGGCACCATGACGCCCAGGTCGACGACGTCGTAGCTGTTGCACTGAAGCACCACGCCGACGATGTTCTTGCCGATGTCGTGGACGTCGCCCTTCACCGTGGCCATGACGATCTTGCCCTTGGCGCGGGTGTCGCCGGCGGCGGCCTTTTCCTTCTCAAGATAGGGCGTCAGATAGGCCACGGCCTTTTTCATGACGCGGGCCGACTTCACCACCTGGGGCAGGAACATCTGGCCCGATCCGAACAGGTCGCCGACCACGTTCATGCCGTCCATCAGCGGCCCTTCGATGACCTCAAGCGGCTTGTCGAACAGTTGGCGGGCTTCCTCGGTGTCCTCGTCGATGTAGTCGGCGATGCCGTTGACCAGGGCATGGGTCATGCGCGCTGCCACGGGCTTTTCGCGCCACGACAAGTCTTCTTTTTTGGTCTTGGCTTGGCCCTTCACCTGATCGGCGATCTCGACCAGTTCTTCCTGCGCTTCCTTGCGCCGGTTCAGGACCACGTCCTCGACCAGATTGCGCAGGTCCTCGGGAATGTCCGCATAGACCGTCAGCTGGCCCGCGTTGACGATGGCCATGTCCAGGCCGGCCTTGATCGCGTGATACAGGAACACGGAGTGCATGGCCTCGCGCACGGCGTTGTTGCCGCGGAACGAGAACGACATGTTGGACAGCCCGCCGGACGTATGCGCGTGGGGCAGGGTTTCCTTGATGGTCTTCACCGCGGCGATGTAGTCCTTGGAGAAGTTGTCATGGGCATCGATCCCCGTGGCGATGGGGAAGATGTTGGCGTCGAAGATGATGTCCGAGGCCGGGAAGCCGACCTCTTCCGTCAGGACCTTGTAGCTGCGGGTGCAGATCTCGACCATGCGGTCGTAATTCTCGGCCTGGCCCGTCTCGTCGAAGGCCATGACCACCACGGCGGCGCCGAAGCGCATGATCTCACGCGCCTGTTCGATGAACGGCTCGGGCCCTTCCTTGAGGCTGATGGAATTCACCACCCCCTTGCCCTGCATGCAGCGCAGGCCCGCCTGCAGGATCGTCCATTTCGAGGAATCGACCATGATCGGCACGCGCGCGATGTCCGGCTCGGCGGCGATCAGATTAAGGTATTTGGTCATCGCCTGCTCGCCTTCCAGCATGGCGTCGTCCATGTTGACGTCGATGATCTGGGCCCCGTTCAGGACCTGCTGGCGGGCGACTTCCAGGGCGTCGGCGAAATTGCCGTCGCGGATCAGCCCGGCGAACTTGGGCGAGCCGGCGACGTTGGTGCGCTCGCCCACGTTGACGAAACCGGTGACCGCGTCGAAGGTCAGGGGCTCCAGGCCCGACAGGCGAAGCTGGTTGTCGGGCACCTGCGGCTTGCGCGGAGTGATGCCCTGGACCGCCTCGGCGATGGCGCCGATATGGGCCGGCGTGGTGCCGCAGCAGCCGCCGACCACGTTGATCAGGCCCGCGCGGGCGAAATCGGCCAGATGTTCGGCCATGTGTTCCGGGGTGTCGTCGTATTCGCCGAATTCGTTGGGCAGGCCCGCGTTAGGATAGACGCTGACGTAGGTCGAGGCGGCGGTGGCGACGGCCTGCACGTGGGGGCGCAGTTCCTCGACGCCGAGCGCGCAGTTGAAGCCGATGGAAATCGGATTGGCATGGGCGATAGAGGTATAGAAGGCTTCCGCCGTCTGCCCCGACAGGGTGCGGCCCGAGGCGTCGGTGATGGTGCCGGAAATCATCAAGGGCCAGCGCCGTCCGGCGTCGTCGAAGAATTTCAGGATGGCGTAGATCGCCGCCTTGGCGTTCAGGGTGTCGAAGATGGTTTCCAGCAACAGGATGTCGGCGCCGCCGTCGGTCAGGCCGCGCACGGCTTCCGTATAGGCTTCGACCAGGGCGTCGAAGGTTACGTTGCGGAAGCCGGGGTCGTTGACGTCGGGCGAGATCGAGGCCGTGCGGTTGGTCGGCCCGAGCGCGCCGGCGACCATGCGGGGTTTGTCCGGGGTTTTCGCGGTCCAGGCATCGGCGGCGGCGCGGGCCAGGCGGGCCCCCTGGTAGTTCAACTCATACACCAAAGCCTCGGTGCCGTAGTCGGCCTGGGCGATGGAGGTCGCGTTGAAGGTATTGGTTTCCGTCACGT
>DNMS01000366.1:8908-10260 GCA_003488105.1 Rhodospirillaceae bacterium | reverse complement strand
GCCCGCATGGCATGTCGTTCCTGTACGCCGCCCCCGTCCATCACCAGGGGGCCGCATTCGAACATCACGACTACAACCACCCGGCCACGGGGGCGAGCATCGAAGGGGCGCTGGTCTACGACCCGGCCATGTCCTTGGGTGCACGCCGCTACGATGTCGGCCAGACCTTCAACCCGGTCATGCTGCCGATGGCGGAGGCCGCCCTGACGCAGGTCGCGACCTGGACCCCCGAAGCAGTTCAGAGCACCCTCATCCCGATCGCGTCCGCCGTCACCGATGCCGCGCTGGGCATGGGATATTCAACGCCGTCCTTGGACCATGGCGTCGCCCATATTACATCACTGAGCAAAGACAGTCCGCCGCCGGACGGCATGATCGCGGCGCTGGCGGACAGGGGCGTGCATGCCTCCCTGCGCGGTGGCCGGTTGCGTCTGGCCCCGCATGTCCATATCACGGAAGACGATGTAGAGCGCCTGATCGCGGCGTTGCGGGACGTCTGGCCCTAACTGCCGCCCGGGGCTTCTCCCGCCAGCGCTTTGTTGACGCTGTCGATCAAGCGGTCCATTTCGATTGGCTTGGTTTCATAGGCCGCCGCACCGGCGGTGAAGGCTTCGTCGTGGTCGGCCGAGGTGTCGTGCGCGGACAGCGCGATCACGGGAATATCCTTGGTCTCATCTATTTTTTTCAACTCCCGGATAACCTCGAAACCGGTCATCTTCGGCATGCTCATGTCGCATAGAATGAGATCGGGCGGCAGGGTACTGGCCGCGGCCAGCCCGGCTTCGCCATCGACGGCGATACGCACGTCATGCCCCTCGCCTGACAGCACGAGTTCAAGAAAGTTCTGAAAAAACTCGTCATCTTCGATGACAAGAATTGCGGCCATAGAATTCTCCTCTCCCTTGCCTCGCGGCTTCGGCTGCGTCGGGTGTTCCCAAGCGAAATTCAAGACTAGCCGCATTCATATCATCCGTCCATGACACCCACCCCGGTCGCCACACCTGAGACCAAGCCCATTGATCTATCGAATATTTGGCAAAATTCTGCTTTTATCTCGGGGCTTGGAACCCGTCATGTCATCGGGCAGAGGAAAACACTCAAGGGACGGGACGCAACGTGCCCCAGCAACGCATCCGAACCATCAAGGCAGTACAGCGCAATGTGCTGCGCTATTCTCTGGCCGGGGCGGTGCTGATCGCGGCGCTGACGGCTGTGTTCATCATGGTGCCCATGCAAGGCCAATTGCGTGATGCTTCGGTCACACATCTTGGCCAGATCGCCAATTCCAAGGCCGACGCCATCATCCAGACCGTCAACCGCACGAAAAGCGTCGCTTCCCTGGTTTCCAGCCG
>DNMS01000366.1:442-8655 GCA_003488105.1 Rhodospirillaceae bacterium | reverse complement strand
ATCTTCACATCGGTCATGAATTCATCCGACGAGATCGTCGGGATTACCCGCGTCGATACGGAGGGAAAGATCGTTTATGCCGTCGGTCCCGACGTGCCGCCGTCGGCTTGGCCCTCAGGGTGGGAGGATGACATCGACCCCGTCGCCAAGGGTCTGGCGCCACTGCTCGGCAGTCACTACCTGATCGTCAGTTCGCCGATCGTCGACCAGGACGGACGGCGTCTCGGCACCGACATCATCGCCTTTTCCATGGGCCAACTGTTGCGTCTGTTTTCCGGACATGCGGGGATCGGCCGAACAGGACGCGCCTTCCTGGTGTTCGGTCCCGATGGTGCCCGCAGTGTCCTGTCGATGACCGAGGCCGCGACATTGGTGACGGCGGACGCCGTAGCCCCGCCCAGGACGTTCAAGGAAATCCTGCGCACCAATCGCTCGAAACCCGGCTTCATCCATGACGCCCGACATACATACGCCCACATCGACGCGGGAAAGGATTGGGTCCTGATTCTACGCCAGGACGCCAACGAAATATTCGGCGAACTGAACAAAAACCTGATCTTTGCGGGGCTTGGTGTTCTCGGCCTCGTCATCATGGGCATGAGCGGCCTGTTCCTCCTGCTCCGTCCCTTGACCGGTCGCGTGGAACAGATGACCGGCGCCATGGAAACCCAGTTTCATTTGGCATTGAACAACATCCCCGACGGCCTTTGCATGTTTGACGACAATCTTCGAATTGTCGCTTTCAACCGCGAGTTCCAGGATTTTTACGACTTCGATGAGGGCTTCCTGAAACCGGGCATCACACGCAGCGAATCCTTCTGGCATCTGTACAACAAAGGCGCGCTTGGGAAGATCGACAACCCGGAAGAAACGATCAAAGCCCGCGAGGCGCAGTTGCGTCAGGGCCGCAACACCGTGGAACAACACCTGTCAGACGGTCGGATCATCGACGTGCGCTTCGGCGACTGGACCGATGGGTACATCGTCGCCGTGTACACGGACATTACCGAACGCAAACGGGCCGAAGAAACCCTGGCCAACCGCCGCGCCGAACTCCAGGCCGTGATCGATGCCGTGCCGGCCTTGATCAACGTGAAGGACACCCAGGGCCGTTACGTGATGTCCAACCGTTATCATCAGGAATACCTGGGCCTTAACGAACAGGACGTCCAAGGCAAGACGTCGGAATTAGTGAGCGTCGAACATGCCGCCGCAATGTCGAAGCTGGACCGGCAGGTAACTGAAACCGGAAACTCGATCCCGTTCTTCGACTTCGAACTTAAGATGAAGGACGATACCGTTCGACAGGCGATCTGCACCAAGGTTCCACTCAAGGACGCCGATGGGCATGTCGTCGGCGTCATCACCACGACGATCGACATTTCGGAACGCCGCCAAGCGGAAGCGCGCTTGGCTGAAAGCGAAGCACGGTTCCGACAGATCCTCGATGAAAGCCCCATCGCCATCACCATCGTCGACCAGGATACGGGCGAACGGCTGTTCGGCAATCCGCGTTTGGCCGCGATGCTGGGCGCCGACAGCCTGGATGACGTCCTGCAAATTGACATCGATCGGTCCTTCGTCGATCCGGCAAGGCTTCAAGAAGCGCGCGATATATTCGACCGGGAAGGCCGCCTCGACAATTTCGAGGCCGAGCGCTTCCGCCTGGACCGCAAGACCAAATGGTGGTCCCTGGTGACGTGGCGGCAGATCAATTTCGAAGGCCGGCACGCACGAATCGCCTGGACCCTGGACATCACCAAACGCAAGACAGCGGAACAGCAGATCAGCCTGCAATCGGCAATCCTGCGGGTGACGTTGGACAGCATGCCGAGCGGGCTTTGCGTGTTCGACGAGAACATGCATTACGTCACCTTCAACCGGCAGTTCTCGGAAGTCTGGGGCCTGGACCCGGATCAGGTGCAGATCGGCACCAGCGCCTGGGACACGGCATACTTCCTCGCCGAGCGCGGCGATTTCGGCGACCAGCACCGCAACCGATCCGTGGTCGAACGGATCAACGCCGTCCGCGAAGGCAACCTCAGCAGCGAAGTTCCCTTGGCCGACGGGCGCGTCGTCTATGCCCGTTACGGCGAGTGGTACAACGGCTATCTGGTCGGCGTGTTCGACGACATGACCGAGCAGAAGACCGCGCAGATGGTTCTCGAGGAAACACAGGCGCGCCTGACCGCGATCACCGAGAACGTTCCCATCATGCTGGCGCTCAAGGGGCTGGATGGCCGCTTCCTCAGCGCCAATTCGATCTTTGCCGAATGGCACGGCACGACCGTTGACGATCTGATCGGCAAGACCGTCCATGACCTCGTCCCAAGGGGCCGCGCGGATGAAGTCGCCGAGCTTGAGCGCAAGGTGATCGCAAGCGGCGAGATCATCATTCTTGAAGCCGAGTCCGCGCTGCACAAGACGCCGAAAGGCCAGCCGACGATTTACCGCCTGACGAAATTCCCCGTGCGTGACCGCGAGGGCACCATCACGGGACTCGGCACGGCCATGATCGACATCACCGAGCAAAAGGAGGCGGAGCGCGAACTGGCGCACCAGAAGGCAATCTTGGAAACCACCCTGGAAACCATGGACCAGGGCATCACCATGTTCGACGAAAAGCTGGATGTCATCACCGCCAATTCGAAGTTTATGGAACTTCTGCAATTCCCGAAGGACCGCTTCCCGCCGGGCACGAACCTCGGGGAATTCTTCCGCTATAACGCCGAGCGCGGTGAATACGGCCCAGGCGACATCGAACAGCAGGTTCAGGAACGCATGGATCTGGCGCGCGGGTTCGAAGCCCATCATTTCGAACGCACTCGCCCGGACGGCATGGTCATTGATATCCGCGGCAACCCCCTACCCGACCGGCGCGGCTTCGTGACGACGTATTCCGATGTCACCCAACAAAAACACGCGGAACGGGCCCTGCTCGAGGCAAAACTGGTGGCAGAGGAAGCCAACGAGGCAAAAAGCGCGTTCCTTGCCAACATGAGCCATGAAATCCGCACGCCGCTCAATGCCATCGTCGGCCTGACCGGGCTGGCGCTGCAGACCAGGCTGACGGAACAACAGGAGGACTACCTGACCAAGGTCGACATGTCGTCCCATGCACTGCTCGGCCTGATCAACGACATCCTCGACTTCTCCAAAATCGAAGCTGGAAAACTGGAAATCGAAACCGTCCCCTTCAATCTGGACGACATCATCCAAAATCTGTCCGCCATGACCTCGGCACGGGCCGGCGCGAAACCGCTCGAGATTCGCTTTCACATAGACCCCGACGTGCCCAAGAACCTGAAGGGCGACCCGCTGCGGCTGGGACAGATTCTGATCAACCTGACGGCAAACGCCATCAAGTTCACCGAGAGTGGGAGCGTCGTCGTGAAGGTTCTGCGGGAGCCGTCGCCGATCACCGGCATTGCCGAGAAACAGATGCTCCGGTTCGAGGTCACGGATACGGGTATCGGCATGTCGCAAGATCAGATCGACAGGCTGTTCCAACCGTTCACCCAGGCCGACATATCGACCACTCGTCAGTTCGGCGGCACCGGCCTCGGGTTGGCGATCAGCCGCAGCCTTGTCACCATGATGGGAGGCAAGATCGGTGTCGAAAGCGTCGAAGGAAAAGGCAGCACGTTCTGGTTCACAGTCGAGGTCACTGCCCTGGCCGCCGCCCCAAGGGCGGAAACCAGATCGACGCACCATCCTTTACCGATGGACTCAATCTCGCGCACGCTGGCGCAAATCGTCGGCATGCGCGTGCTGGTGGTCGAAGACAATGAAATCAATCAGCAGGTCGCACAGGAAATCCTCGGCCACGCCGGCGTGGTGGCGGAGATCGCGAGCAACGGGAAGGTCGCCGTCGAAATGGTGTCGGCAACATCCTACGATGCGGTTTTCATGGACCTGCAGATGCCCGTCATGGACGGATACGAAGCGACGCGGATTATTCGCGCCGACGCCCGGCACAAAGATCTCCCGATCATCGCCATGACCGCCCATGCAATGAGCTCGGAACGGGACAAATGCCTCGCCACCGGCATGAACGACCACCTGACCAAGCCCATTGATCCAAACCGCCTGTACACGGTGCTGGCGTCCTGGAACACCCGATCGGCGCCTGCCCCCAAGCCGACAACGCCGCCTGAGGCAGAGGCCGATATCCCCGCCGTGGAACCGACGCCGCCGCCCGCGCCGCCGCCGCCGACCGATGCCTTGCCCGACGTCATCCAGGGAATCAATCTAAGCGAAGCCCGCACCATGGTGCGGGGAAACGACGCCATCCTGCGGCGCCTGCTGGGCGCGTTCCACGAAAAATACATGGACATGGCGGACGAGATCGCCGCCCTGTTGGCCGACGGCGACCTGGAAACGGCGGCCCGCACGGCCCATACTTTGAAAGGCGTCAGCGGCAACATCCGTGCCGAGCGTGTGTATCAGGCGGCCAAGGCGCTTGACGACCAGTTGCGCAGCGGACCGGGCACGCCGGAAGTCGATACCTGCCTGGCGGAATTGAGTAGTGCTCTTGACGAGGTTCGTGATTCTCTGGCCGTGGCGCTGGGTGGCGGCGCTTCTGCGGAGGGCAAATCACCACCGCAGGCAGGAGAACAACCCGGATGACACTGGAACCGGCGGCACGGTGGAAAGGACGGCGCGATGACGGAAATTGAGAGAAGCGATATTTTGTCCCGCGGCAGTCTGGACCAGCAGCGCCAGAAGATACTCATCGTCGATGATGCGGAAACGAACCTGATGATTCTCTCCAATCTCCTGGCCGAGGAAGGAGAGATCATCAGCGCGACGAACGGCGTGCAGGCAATCGCCCTCGCGGAATCCAACCTTCCCGACCTGATCCTGCTGGATGTCAGCATGCCCGGTATGGATGGCTATGAAGTATGCCGCCGCTTGAAATCGGATATCCCGACCCGTGACATCCCCATCGTCTTCGTCACCGGCCGGACCGAAGACAATGACCAGGAAAAGGGATTGTCGCTCGGCGCCATCGACTACATCCTCAAGCCCTATTCACCACTGATCGTGCTGGCCCGTATCCGCAATCATCTCGCCCTGCAAAAGGCACATCGGGACCTTAAGGTCGCCAACGCGGAACTGACTCGGCTTGCCACCACGGACTTTCTCACCGGTGTGTGGAACCGGCGGCGATTCATGGAATTGGGCGAGGCCGAAGTCGCCCGTGTGCGACGCAGCGGGCGCTGCTTCGGCGCGGTGATGATGGATGTCGACCACTTCAAGGCCGTGAACGACACCTACGGCCATGACGCTGGGGATAATGTGCTCCGGGCCCTGGCCGAAGCCTGCGTCGACCGTCTGCGCAACGTCGATATCGTCGGCCGCATGGGTGGTGAAGAATTCGCTCTGATCCTGCCGGAAACGGACCCCCAAGGCGCCAAACTGACCGTCGAAAGATTGCGGGAACACCTTGGAGAACTCGCCGTTCCCACCGATTCCGGAACCCTGCAAGTGACGGTCAGCGCCGGCGTAACCACGGTCCAGGACCCACGCGATTCAATCGAGGCCGCGCTGAAGCGGGCCGACGCGGCGCTTTACGAAGCGAAAGGCAGCGGCCGCAACAAAACCGTCGCTTTCGAGGATATGTAGCGCCCGACGGCTTGGTCAAACGGCCTAGGACGCATCGATCCCATGGGGCCGTAGCAAGCTGCGGGAAATCACCACGTTCTGAATTTCCGTCGTGCCATCGAGGAATTCACACATCTTCGCCGCCGCGAAATGGCGACCGAAGGGTTCCTCGGCGCGCAGCCCGGCCGCCCCCATCGCCTGCATGCAGGCCGATATCCCCCGCACGGCGGCGCGGGTCGAGAATTTCTTGGCATGGGCGCATTCGGTGATCCCGGCCTCACCAGCGTCCAGCGTACGGGCCGCATGCTCGGTCAAGCGGCGACAGGCTTCCAGGTCCGTGGCCACATCGGCCAGTTCCCATTGCAAACCCTGATTGGCCAGGATCGGCCGACCGAAGGCCATACGCTGGGCGCCATAGGCCAAGGCCCGGTCAAGGCATTCGGCCAACATTCCGCAACACAGCGCGGCGACGAACATCCGCGCCATGTTGATACCCGCCATGGCCGCCTTGAACCCCTCGCCGGGTGCGATCAACAGGTTGGCCTCCGGAACCCGACAGCCTTCGAAGGTCAGGCCGCAGAGCCCCGCCGCGTGCCCGCCCAACAGGTCGTAAGGGGCCGCGCGGGACAGGCCGGGAAAATCACCTTCGACGAGAACGTTGGCGATGCCGCGCCATCCTGCTTGCGCGTCGGTCTGGACATAGACGCTCATGACGTCCGCGTTGACACCGTTGGTCACCCAGGCCTTTTCGCCGATCACGGCCCAGCCGCCCGTTTCCTTGGTGGCGGCACAGGTGATCGCGGTCGCATCGCTGCCGACCGCCGGTTCCGTCAGGCAAAACGCGCCGATACGCCGCCCCTCGATCATGCCCGGCAGCAGACGATGTCGCTGTTCGTCGGTGCCGCGCCGGGCCACGGCGTTGGCCGCGTTGGCATGAACCTTGAGCGCGAAGGCAAAGCCGAAATCGGCTGCCGCCAGGACCTCGGCCATGCGCGCGGCGCAGAGCATCCCGACACCACCGCCACCAACCTCGCGCGGCAGAATCGCCGAGGTCAGCCCGGCGGCGGCGGCCCGCTCGAACATTTCGGCGGGTAATGCCCGCGCCTTTTCCCATCCGGCCGCATGGGGCCGCACGTCGCGGGCCGCGAATTCGGCCGCAGCGGCAACAAGGTCATCCTCGGTTTTCGAAAGATTATTGCTCATGATTCCTCCCTCGGCGATCTTTAGCGCGGTCTCCCGCAGGGTGCTGTTGCCCAGACCTTACCCGCTTGGCGCCGCCGTTGGGATGACGAATCGCGCGATCCTGGCCTTGGGACGGGGCGGCGGCGGCAGGACAGACAAAGTCTCTTCGGCGCGAATAATGCCAATCGAGACGCGACATAATTTCCGGAAGCTTTTCAAAAGCTTACATGAATCAAAAAAACAGACCCGATGACTGAAACAGACTTCGTCCCGCCCGATAAAATGTTCCAATTATCCCCCGAGTGTGCAAGTTTATGCCGAAATTCGGCGAAGGCACTCGGGGAAAGACGTTGCGCAGCCTTCTCAAGGCGGGGTTCACATTTGCAGTGATCTTCGGCGTGTCGGCATGGAGTGCCAGCGCGCGGGCCCAGTCTTTGCCTGATGCCCTGCTCGACCTGATCGAGAATCACGACCGGATCAATGCCGCCAAGAATTCACTGAACGCCGCAACCAGCCGCATCCGCGAAACCCGCGGCGCCTGGTTCCCCGAACTGGAAATCGATATCAACAACGGCTTCCAGAAGCGCGCCAATCCCGGCACCCAGGACACCACCAAGAAATTCAATGAGACGTCGCTCAGCATCACTCAGCTGCTGTGGGATTTCGGCAAGACCGACACGGACATCGATATTTCCCGCAAGAACCGGGAATCAGCGGCGATCAACCTGAACCAGGTGCGCCAGGATCTCGTCCTAGAGGGCATTGTCGCCTATATCCAGGTTTACAGCGCGAACCGGCGCCTGGCCCTGTCGCGGCAATCTGAAGACAACATCAAGAAACAGACGGAACTTGAAGATGCCCGGGTCGCCGGCGGCGCCGGGTTTTCGACCGACGTTCTGCAGGCCAAGACCGAACTGGCCGAAGCCCAGTCCCGCCGCGTGGTCGCCGAGGGCACCCTGCGCAACGCTCTGTCGCGCTACCATGCGCTGTACCGCGACATGCCCAAGGGGATCAATGAATTCAAGCTTCCCCCCGTGCCCGAAGTCCTGATGCCCAGGACCCTTGAGGACGCCATCGAAATCGGGCTCAAGGAAAACTTCCAACTGCGCAATGCGCGGCTTGCCTCCGACATCGCCAAGGACAGCGTTACGCGGACCCGTCAGGATTTGTTCTTTCCCGAACTGAATGCGGTCGTCGAAACCAGCCACGAGCGCAACCTGGACGGCACCATCGGCCAGCGCAACGCCCAAGCCGCCAAGGTCGAACTCAACTTTCCCTTCAACCTGGGCTTTACCGCGCTTGATTCCGTCAGCGCCTCCAGCAGCGATTATAAAGCCTCGATCGACCGTGCCGCCGACACCCAGCGGACGATCGAGGAAAACATCCGCCTCGCCTGGGCGGATCTGGAAACCGCGCGGCAAAAC
>DNMS01000366.1:0-429 GCA_003488105.1 Rhodospirillaceae bacterium | reverse complement strand
ACGACGTGCGCACCGCGCAGGTCGAAATCGCCGCCAAGTTCCTTGAACTGGCCCGCGAAGAGCGCGAAGCCGGCCGCCGTTCACTGCTTGATGTGTTGTCCGGGGAAACCCGCCTGATCAACGCCCAGAGCGATTCCGTCCTGACGGAGGTCTCGATCGTGCAGGCGACGTTCCGGTTGCTGAACGCGATGGGGCGCCTGGAGGTTTCGGCGGTCGAGGCGAAGTAGCCTTCACCCCCCCGTTTACCGCCGTTTTCCCGGCCATATCGGATTCACACCGATTTATCCACCATGTGGTCAACGGTCACATTTTTTCCATCGATTTTAATATAATTTTATACATACTATATCGTATCGGCGTGGGCGGATCGTTCACGTTGTTGTAAGGTTGGATGCCTAAAGTCCTGGGGCCCGGCGAACGAGACACCAA